>JAKJDB010000348.1 GCA_022706175.1 Candidatus Zhuqueibacterota bacterium
ATTTCCCGCCGGTCGGTACGGTGATGAACGAATAGGCAGAACGCCCATTCAGCGCTGTGATCGTTTCAGTCTCAATGATCTTTTTTCCTGTCCGGCCTCTGCTGCCGCGCCCTTTAATGGAGTGTAATCAGGAGGAGCGGTTGAACGCACATCCGCCCATGCTGTCTGTTATCTTGCCGACCTATAATCGCTGTTCGTCTTTGCAACGGACGTTGTCCAGTCTGTTTGCGCAGACGCTGCCGAGCGATCGCTATGAGATCATCGTGGTGGATGACGGCAGCACGGACGGCACTCGGGACTGCATGGCGTGCTATCCTCAGGTCACGTTTATTCTTCAGGACCATCGCGGGCCGGCCGCTGCACGCAATCGCGGGGCCGGCGTCGCCGCCGGCGAGATTCTGGTGTTTATCGATGATGATTGCACGGCGCCGGCGGATTGGCTGCAACGGCTGCGCGACTATTTCACTCAAACAGACCGCGCCGTTTGCGGAGGCAAAACCATCAATGCGGCGGCGAACCGTTATCTAAGCGGTGTTCATCAATTCATCATCGATTACTGGCAAGCGGCGGTCAATCACGGCCATGGTAAAGATCTCTTTCTTACCAGCAACAATCTGGCGGTGCGCCGGTCGGTTTTCGATGAGGCGCATGGCTTTGACGAAAAAATTCTTCACGCCGGCGCGGAGGACCGCCGATTGGTGCAGGCCATTCGTGAAAACGGTCGGCGCGTCGATTACCTCGCCGATCTTGTCATGTACCACCATCACGAGCTCACCCTCAAACGCTTTGTCCGCCAACAGCTTCATTACGGCCGCGGATCATTTTTTCTCTATCAACAGGCGGCGCCGTCCGCGGCCAAACTTCCTTGGACTCTGCTGACCGGACTGTTTCGCCATGCCTGGAAGGCGGGATCGTCCTGCACCGGGCTGAAGCGGGTCTCAGCCGTGGCCTTGGCCCAACTGTGCGTGGCCGCCGGTTTCATCATCGAGGCGGTTAAAAAAAGCGGAACGACCGATGGCAACCCGACCGGCGGCAACCCGACCTCTGTCTCTGTGCTCGCCCATGAGCTGCTGCCCTTTTTTTTCAGCGCGGCGCTGCTGGTCGGTTTCGGCGCTGTCAACTGGGCGCTGGTCAGCCGCATGCTCGATCAGGAACAGCTGGGAGTGCTGACCGGTCTGTTGTCCCTGCATTTGATCTTCTGGCCGGTCATGGAGCTCTGTACCAGCGCCGGTATGGTCCGCCTGGCCGGCCGTCATTCAGCCCTGCCGGATGTCAAACGGACGAACTTGATATTCCGCTCTGCACTGCTGACCCAGCTCTTATTGACCGCGTCGCTGTGCATCGTTCTATTGGTCTTGCCTGCGACCTGGCTGAGGTGGTTTTTCAACAAACCGCTCACAGCGCCGATGATGGCGGCCCTCGCCGTGGGGCTCGGCGGATTGACCTGTTATCAATTTGCCTTTTATGTGGCCACCGCCCGCATGCAATTTCGCGCTATGGCGCTGTTGCAGGCCGCTCTCGCCAGTGTGCGCATCCTCGCGCTGTTGTGCTGCTTTTTTTTCTTAACCCGGGCGCAGCTCCTGGTGATCCTGGCCATTTATATGGCCAGCTATTGGTTCCCTCTGTTTTTTGTCCAGCCGTCTTTGCGGCCGGTCTTTCGCACAGTGTGTAATGGAAAAAAACGGCGCAGCTTTTATTCCTGGAAGGTGAGCCAAAAGCTGCTTCGCTACGGCAGCTGGGGCAGCCTGTCCGGCTTTCTTCTCTCAGCCAATCAAAACCTCGGCGCCATCTTGCTGCTGCGCTACGGCCTGGGCAAAGACGCCGGCATCTTCGGCCTGGCTCTGATCGCCAGCAGTTTTGCGGTGACGCTCATCAACGTGATCCTGCAATATTTTCTGCCTTTTGCCTGCCGGCTGCAGGATCGCACCGGCATTCAGCGATTTTATCGTTCCTCGGTTCAGCTGATGGGCCCCATTTTTTTAATCACTGTAGTTGCTGTCGCAGCCGCGTATTTCATCTTTCCGTTGTGGTTGGGCGACAAAGGAGCGCTGGCCTATCCGATTTTTGCCCTGCTCTGCCTGTCCCATCTCATCAACGCGCTGTTCAAACCTTTGTACAACATTTTTCATTATCTCTACAAGCCGCACCTGATCACCCTGGACCTGTTCTCTCGGCTGATGTTTCTGCTCATTCTGGCGTCGTGGATGATCCCCCGGTGGGGCGCCGAGGGCATGGCTGGCGCGCAGCTGATCGCCATGGCCGTGTCGTCGTTCCTGACTTTTGCGCTGTACCAGTGGCAGCTGCGGCAGCAGCCGGACGCGGGCGATTGATGACGCACAACAAAATGATGACTATTTGAATGAAGCAAAGCGAACAGAGCGTCGTAACATAAGGGTAAGCTATGGAAAGCAGAACGTGTAAAAAGCCGTCTATCTCATTGCTGGTCTCCTGCAGTGTTTTTGAAGAGCAATTTTTATCCTTCCTGCGCAGTGTGGAGCAATCCGCACCGGTTGAACAGATCGAACTGTTTCTCATCAACAGAAAAGGGTATGCCTACCGTTCTTTGGTGACCGGTAACTTTTGGCAGGTCCATCAGGTGATCATCGAAGAAGGCAAAGCCCTCAACGATGCACGCGCCGGCGCTGTAGCCGCGGCGCAAGGCGACATTGTCGTTTTTGCCGAGGATCACACGCAGCTGAACGGACCTTGGGTCGAAACGCTGCTTCGCCTGTATGCCGACCGCCGGATCTCCGCCATCGGCTGGACCATTCAACCCGGCCACTTGAAGACCACGACGAGCTGGAGCGGTTTTTTGGTTGAATACGGATGGTGGGGGCCAGGAGTGGCCTCCGGCGCACCGGTCACACATCTGCCCGGCCATAATTCCTCCTATCGCCGCAGCCGGCTTTTGTCCTATGGCGCTGATCTGAATCGATTGATGCTGGCGGAGGCTTTTCTTCATTGGGATCTGGCCAGGCAAGGAGACCTTCTTTATTTCACCACGGACATACACTCGGTCCATTTTGAACCCTATACCCTGGGCGAGTTGTGGCTGGCGGATTTTTGGTATGGCTGGAATTTCGCCGATACCCGGCAAACCTTTGCTCGATGGGGCTATGGCAAACGGCTGCTCTTCGCCGCCGCCATCTGGCTGAAGCCTTTGGTGCGATGGCGGGAACTGCTCAGGATTCCAAGACATCATGGCTTTTACCCGCGCGGCATTCTCTGGCGCTGTGCCGTGCCCATCACGATCACCTTTTATATATCCACCTTGGGAGAGTGTCTGGGGCATCTTTTCGGCCACGCCGGCGCCGCTAAACAGTTGGAAGAGTATGAGCTGGGAACAAACCGCAGAGTAGAGTAAAATGCGTTTTTCGGTCATCATCCCTGCTTATCGTTCAGAAGAAACACTGGCCGCCTGTCTGGATGCGTTCCGCTTGCAGCGTTACGCCGATTATGAACTCATTCTGGTGGACAGCTCACCGAACGATCGATGCCGATCCATCGCGGAAAGATTCGGCGTGCATTTGATTCGCTCTGAGAAGCGGTTGTGGATGCATCAGGCCCGAAAGGTCGGGATCGACGCCAGTCAAGGAGAGATCATTGTCTTCACCGATCCCGACTGTGTTCCGGCGCCCGATTGGCTTGAACAGATTGATGAGGCGGCCCGGCGCGGAGAGCGATTGATCGGCGGCGCCATCGCTTGTTTTCCCGGCGGCTATTGGACGAACGTGGCCCATCAGGCAAAATTTTGGCTGTGGCTGCCGGGCCGTCCCTCTTCGGTCTATGACCAGCCCCCGTTCGACACCCTCGCCACTGCCAATTTAGCGATCAACCGCGACTGGTACGAAACTCTGGGTGGCTTGGATCAAACGTTGGTCGCTGCCGACACTCTGCTGTGCTTTCACAGCAGCGCCCAAGGGGTGAAGCCCTTTTTTCAATCTTCAGCCATTGTCCAGCACATACATGTCAACGTCTCTTTGGCCACGCTTCTGCGCGAGCGTTGGCAGCGGGGGCAGGATTATTTTCGCATGCGCCGCGCCTTCAAAAAATGGCCTTCCGCCGTCAAACTGCTTTTTCTCGCCGGAGGGCCGTTCTTCGTGCTGCGCACACTCTACTGGCAGGGCCTTCAAGCTCGGCGGACTCGAACGTGCGGATTGTTTGCCAAAACATGGCCCTGGCTGCTTGTCTGCAACAGCGCCTGGACGCTGGGCCAAACATGGGCGGCTCTCAAATCCGGTCATGAGGCTGCTGAATAAAAAAAAGTC
>JAKJDB010000349.1 GCA_022706175.1 Candidatus Zhuqueibacterota bacterium
GTTCTCCGCCATAAAGCCGACGATGAGAATCGTGTTGCGTTCGTCCTCGATGTTGTTGGCCAGATGGTGCAAAATGCGGCCGGCTTCGCACATGCCGGATGCGGAGATGATGATGCAGGGCTCGCTCATCGTGTTCAATTTTTTCGATTCTTCCACATCCTTGATGTACTGCAGACGGCTGAAGCCGAACGGATCCCGGTTGTTGTACACCATCTCGCGCGTTTCCTCGTCGTAGCATTCGGGATGTTCACGGAAAATCTCCGTGGCGTTTACCGAGAGCGGGCTGTCGACAAAGATCGGCTGGGAGGGGATTTTGTTTTCCAGGGTAAGCTGGTTGAGGGCATAGACCAGGTCCTGGGTCCGGCCTACGGAGAAAGCGGGGACGATCACTTTGCCGCGGCGGCGATGGGTCTCATTGACGATCTGCGCCAGTTTATCGTGCACGGTGTCGTAATCGTCATGATAGCGGCCGCCGTAGGTGCTTTCGATCAAGAGCACGTCCGCGTCGAGCAGAACATCGGGATCGCGCAGAATGGGCATATTGGGTCTGCCGAGATCGCCGCTGAAAACCAGACGGAGGTCGCGTCCGTTCTCGCGGATTTCCAGCAGAGAGACCGCTGAGCCGAGGATGTGGCCGGCGTCATAAAAGGTGACGGTGATATCCTCAAAGAGCTTGATCGGCCGGCGGTAGTTGAGGCTGACGAACTGCTCCAGGGCGAGCAGCGCATCTTTGACCGTGTAGATCGGCTCGATGGGAGGCAATCCCTTCTTTTCGTGTTTTTTGTTGACATATTCGGCGTCTTTTTCCTGAATATGGCCCGCGTCCTGCAACATGATGCTGGCCAGATCACGGGTGGCGTGGGTGCAGTAGATCGAGCCCCTGAATCCGGATTTGACGAGATTGGGGATGTTGCCGCTGTGATCGATATGCGCATGGGAGAGCACCATGGCGTCGACGGCGCCGGCGTCAAAGGGCAGGTCGCGGTTGCGGGAAAAAGATTCGCTGCGTTTGCCTTGATACAGTCCGCAGTCCAACAAAATTTTACGTCCGTTGACGGTGATAAGATGGCAGGTGCCGGTCACCGATTGCGCACCGCCTAAAAATTCAATTTGCACGATATCCTCCTTCGTGTGATCGCCGGGGTCTCAGACCGGGCGTTTCCGCATCGTTTAACCTGCTTTGGACGCTCAGGGCGACTGATGGCCTTGGATGACCAAGGTTTTCGGCAGGATGATCAAACAGGGGAACTCAGGCCTTTCCATCCATGCGAAATTCCGGCGAGTCGAACCAAAATCCCGTTCCGGCGATGTAATCCAGCTCGGCCTGCAACAGCGCATAGTGAAAGTTTTCTTGGTCTTTGACAAAGGTGAAAATACGCCGGGCGTGGTCGTCCTCCGCCAGCGCAATGGCTTTTTCGAAAAACGTGATCGCTTCGTTCTCCTGCTTTAAAGCGATGCGCAGCGCGCTCATCTCATCCGCGGTGGCGCGGCGAAAGGAAGCGGCCGCTTTTTCGTCGAAAAGGGGTGGAACGGGTTTCGCTCTAGTCTCGCACAGCTGGTCCGACTCCGGCCATCCATCGAATTCCCGCTTCAACATCGCCTGAAACGCCGCCAAGTGAACCTTTTCTTCTTCGGCCAGCTTTAGGAACAACGCCTTGCCCGTCGGATGCACGGCCTTTTCCGCCGCTTGCAGATAAAATGCGCGGCCGTTGATCTCCAGATTGACAGCCAGCGCGACAGCCTGCGCCTGGCTGAGGGGGGTGGGATCCATTCCGCTCCTTTGCCAAGTGGTTAATCTGAATTGCAGAGTAAATTAGGCAACTCTGGCCAAACAATCAATCAAAAAGTCGAAAAATGTCCTTGCATCGCGATGTAGCAAATGGTATATTGATTCAAATCAAACTATTGCATTCAGGTTCTCTGCTGGCAAGATCCACGAGGCAGGAGCATGCGGCAGGCCATTTTATCCGACATTCACGGCAATCTAGAGGCCCTGCATCAGGTTTTACGTCGCGTTGAGATGGAAAAATGCGACCGGATCCTCTGCCTGGGTGATTGCGTCGGATACGGCCCGTTTCCGAGCGAGTGCGTTGAACTGATCAACCGCAGCAGTGCAGTGGTTTTGGCCGGCAATCATGATTATGGGCTGCTGGGATGGACGAGCACCGAATTATTTAACGAGTTTGCCCGCCGGGCGCTCAGACTGAGTGCGCCGCGGATGACTGAGCCAGCGTTGCAGCAGCTGCGCAACAGCCCCCTCACCTGGCAGGACGCTGGAGTGTTTTGTGTGCATGCCACTCCGCTGGATCCGGAGGCGTGGCGCTATCTGCTCTCGATCTACGATGCAGATATCCAGTGGAATGCGTTTTCGCAGAACCTCTGCTTTTTCGGTCATACCCATACACCGATGGCGATCTGCCAAACCGCTCAGCGGCATACGGTGCAGCGGACCGCTGCTGATCTGGCCCTGCAGCCGGGCGAACGCTATCTCCTCAACGTCGGCAGCGTCGGTCAGCCGCGCGACGGCAATCCGGACGCCTGCTTTGTCGTGCACGACGTAGACGAAGGACGGGTGCGCTGGGTGCGTGTCGCCTATGACATCCAGGCCACCCAGCGGGCCATGCAGCAACTCAAGATTCCGGAATTTCTGATTCGCCGATTGACCTTTGGCCATTAACCATGAAAATCCACCACGGGTGATGCAACCAAAATGGACCAAGCCATGCAAGAAAATCCTCCCTTGAAGCGAACGGTGTTTTCCGAAACGGCCTTTTCGAAAATCGCGCTCATCCTCTCCGAGCTGCTAAAGCGTTCCCAGGCGCGGTTGGTGGTGTTCGCCGATATGAATGGATACCCTATTGTCCATCGCGGCGACATCAAAGCGCAAAGTCTGTCTACGCTGACCGCTCTGGCCGCCGGTTCTTTTGCCGCCAGCGGAGAGATTGCACGCCTGATCAATAACGAATCCCGTTTTCGTTTTATCTATCAGGAGGGCGGCGTCTACCACACCTATACCTGCAGCGTCGGCGAAGACTATTTTCTCATCGTGCTGTTCGAAAAGCAGGTTGCGCTGGGGCTTATTCGCTTGCTGACCCACCAGGCGCTCCTGCGCATCAGCAGCTATATCAAAGAGCTGCAGCAAACCTCCGAACAGGCCAAGTCGTTTCTCGATTATGAATTTCGCGATATGCTCAGCAGGCAGTTGGATGACAAGCTCAGGGTCCGTTCCGGCTCCTGAGCCGATGCGGTGCATGGCGCCCTCGCTGCAGGTCCTGGGCAAGAGACCGGCCAAATGGTTGCGCACTCGATAGGATGAATGTGGCCGTTTATGCATGTTGATTGGCACAGGCAGGAGATCATTTTTAAAATCATCTACTATGGCCCCGGCCTGGGCGGAAAAACCACCAATCTGGAGTATCTCTATCGGCAGTTGGATCCCTCGGTCCGGGGGGAGCTGATCACGCTGAAAACCCGGGAAGAACGAACGCTTTTTTTCGATTTTATGGAACTGGATATGGGCCGCATCAACGGCAAAAAACCCCGTTTTCAGCTCTATACCATTCCCGGTCAGGCGCTCTATCAACACAGCCGCCGTATTCTCCTGCGCGGGTCCGACGCGGTGGTCTTTGTCGCAGATTCGCAGGCCTCGCGCCTGGACGACAACCTGAACACGCTGGTGGATCTGGAGCAGAAACTCATCAGCCTGCGCCGGACGCTGGCCCAGCTCCCCTGGGTTCTGCAATACAATAAAAGAGATCTGCCCGACATCCTTTCGATCGACCGGCTGCAGCAATCGCTGAATTTTCTCAAGGTGCCCGCCTACCAGGCGGTGGCCAACCGCGGGGTGGGCGTAATCGAAACTTTGAAAGGCGTCATCAACCTGTTACTTCAAGCGTAGGGCCTGTGGGATGAACCCTTATTCAACCGTTCCCTCTGAACCCCCTGGCGCCGCTGCGTCGTTTCAGCGGCAGGCGGAGGCGGGTCTGCATGAATTGATCCGCGTGGGCGGTTTTGACGCCGCCTACCTGTACAGCCCTGAAGGACTGCCACTGGCTCACACCGCACCCGCGAACCCGCGCGTGTCCGAGCTGCAAGTCGTGCAGTGGGTGGTGATGATCAGCAAAATGGCGCGCGTTATGTGCAAACTCGGCGCCGCAGAGTCTGTGCATGAGCTGTCGCTGGAAAGCCGGCAGAGCTCCAAAGTCGTATTTCGCTTTTTAACCCTGTTCGAACAGCCGGCGGTTCTGGTGCTGCTGGTACCGCC
>JAKJDB010000350.1 GCA_022706175.1 Candidatus Zhuqueibacterota bacterium
TGTACCCGAATCGAACCACCGGCTCTGTGCGCAAAAGCCCAGCCAAAGGGAAGACCAACTGGCAGAAGAAAGGCAAATTGGTTTTTGTCTGGTTTCTTATTGTGGTCAATGTGGTAATCCTGTATTCGTTTCTGCACAATCATATCTTTTCGGCAGGCACGCCCCTTACCAGCAACGAGGTAGCCCCGGATGCCTTGAGCGTGCGGATTCAAAACGGCTGCGGCGTCAAAGGGGTGGGCAACACGTTTGCGGACATTCTCCGCAAAGAGCACTATCGCATCGTTCAGGTGGAGAACGCCGATGATTTCAGCTACGAACGCTCGGTGGTGATCGATCACGACAAGGCAGACCGCGATAAAGTGGAAAAAATGACTTCGGTGCTCGGCGTCTCCAAGGACCAGCTGTATCACATCGAACAACAGGGCGTTGAAGCGGATGTCACCTTTGTCATCGGGAAAGATTATCCCAATCTCAAATCCTATAAGCGAACCCGCAATCAACCGTAACCGATCTGTCAAGGGGGAACGGCTTTTGTTCCCCCTTTTTTAAATCGACAACCCATGCATTATTTTCTTTTTTTCATCTACAATTTGATCGCTGTCCCGGTGCTGTTTGCCGGCGCGCACATCGCTGCATGTTTCAAGCCCAAAATCGCCAGGGGATTGCGCGGCCGTCGCCACGGCATGGCCGGAATCCGGCAGGGCGTGAGCGATTGGCCTGCCGGGGCACCCCGCGTATGGCTTCACGTCGCCTCCATGGGCGAGTTTGAGCAGGCCAAGCCGGTCCTTCGCGCACTGAAGCAGGACCGTCCGGACTGCCGGATTCTACTGACGTTTTTTTCGCCATCCGGCTATGAGCATGCGCATCAATTTCCCTCAGCCGATCTGATCGCCTATCTGCCGTTCGACTCGTACTGTCGTTCGCGCCGGTTTTTACAGCTGGTTCAGCCGGACGTCTTTGTCGTTATCCGTCACGACCTCTGGCCGAACTATCTCTGGCGTCTGCGCCGGTTGGGCATTCCCGCGCTTTTGATCGACGCCAGCCTGAGTGAACGGCGTGTGCGTCGGCTGCGTCCGGTCGCCTGGGCGGTGCGGGATGTGCTGAAAACCTTTACCGAGATTCACGCCATCTCTGCAGGCAACGCCGAGTCCTTTCTGCCGTTCTATCCTCATCCCGATCGCATGCACGTCACCGGCGACACACGCTATGACCAGGTGTACAACCGCACCCAGGAGCCGGAAAAGATCGCGACCCTGACCGAGAGCGGTTTGTTTCAGCGCTCGCGCTGTTTTATCGCAGGCAGCATTTGGCCTTCTGATGAAAAAGTCGTTCTGCCGGCCCTGTTCGATCTGCTGGCAGATCACAAGGATTATAAGGTGATCCTTGTGCCGCATGAACTGAGCCCGGAACATCTGCAGGATTTGCAGGCCGCGCTGCAGGACCGGCGGTTTTCCTACACCCTGTTGAGCCGATTCCCGGAACGTCCCAACGATCTGCAGGTGCTGGTGATCGACCGCATCGGGATTTTGGCCAACCTGTATGCGCTCGCCGAATTGGTGTATGTGGGCGGCAGTTTCGGTCCCGGCGTCCACAGCGTGTTGGAGCCTTCGGCGCACGGCTGCATGGTGCTCTTTGGGCCGCGCTACCGGAATTCCCTCGAGGCGATTCAACTGCAGGAACGCAACGCCGGACAATCGGTGCAGACCAGTGAAGAGGTCGCTCGTGTGTTGCAGCAGTGGCTGTCCGATCCCGAATCCATTCGCCAGGCCGGCGGCCGCGCCCTGCAGCTGGTGCACGAGAATCTGGGCGCCTCGCAGCGCATCGCCGGCCGCATTCAGACGTTCTTTCCCGGGTCTGCGCCGCAAGCCCTGTCGTCATCATTCTCATTTAACCAGTGAGGTTTTACATGCAAGATCTTCCCACCATTGCCTGGCACGACGGCAAGGTACGCATCCTGGATCAAACTCAATTGCCGCACGAGCTGGTAATGCTGGAGATCTCGGATTACCCAGGCGTCATTCAAGCGATTAAATCTCTGGCGGTGCGCGGAGCGCCGGCCATCGGCGTGGCCGCCGCCTTTGCCGTGGTATTGTCGGTCTGGCACGAACCGGATTCGGACCGGGCCGGCTTTATCGAAAAAGCGAACAAGGCCATCCTCGAGGTCAAAGCCGCGCGCCCGACGGCGAAAAATCTCTTTTGGGCGGTGGAGCGCATGCGCGAAACGATGGCGAAAAATTTGAACCGGCCGTTGCACGAGATTCGCCAGGAACTGCTGCGCACCGCTCAGTGGCTTTTACAGGACGATCTGCAGCGATGCCAGGCCATCGGCAAGTTCGGCGCCGCCCTGCTGCCCGACCGGTGCAACATTCTGACCCATTGCAACGCCGGCGCCCTGGCTACTGCCGGTCACGGCACGGCGCAGGGCGTCATCCGCAGCGCCGTGGCTCAGGGCAAACGCATTCATGTGTTCATCGATGAAACCTGGCCGCTGCTGCAGGGAAGCAGGCTCACCGCCTTTGAGTTGCAGGAGGAGAATATCCCGGCCACGCTGATCTGCGACAACATGGCGGCGGCGTTGATGCGACGGGGCATGGTGCAAGTGGTGCTCGTCGGCGCCGATCGGATCGCGGCCAACGGCGATACGGCCAATAAAATCGGCACCTACGGCCTGGCGGTGCTGGCTAAACACCATAACATCCCCTTTTACGTAGCTGCGCCCTGGACCACCATCGACATGGAGTTGAACAGCGGCCAGCTGATCCCCATCGAGGAACGGGACGCGGATGAGGTGCGCCGGGTGCAAGGGCGGCCCATCGCACCGGAAGACATCCCGGTGTGGAATCCGGCCTTTGATGTGACCCCTAATAATCTGATCGATCTCTTTATCACCGACCGCGGGGTGGTCCGACCGCCTTTCGTCGGCGCCCTGGCGCAGATGATGAAATCATAAAATAATTTCTTGATTGGTAAGCGTAAATCAAGTATATTTTCAGTCATTAATCACAAACCCATTATTCCTAGGAGTCTAATTATGAACACTCATCGCCTGATTTCTACTGCCTGTGCGCTGCTCCTGGCAGTGACGCTTTTTCTGGGCTGTCAGACCAAAGAGGTTACCTCGGCCAAAGTCTATCAGCAGCAGGGAAACTGGGATAAAATGATCGAGCAGTTGGAGCAGGCTGTCAAAATCTACCCCAAGGATGCGGAAGCCTATTATCTCCTGGGCTCGGCCTATGGCCAGAAATCCAATTGGGAGGGACTGAGCAGCAATTTCGATAAATCCCTTGCCATTGCGCCGACCTTTGAGACCCAGATTAAAAATGAACGCGACAAATATTGGGTGACCTGCTTTAACAACGGCGTAGGCAAGATTAACACCAAAGACGGCAAAGAGCCGGATCTACAGGGCGCGGCCGAGCAGTTCATCACCTGCACCATCATCGATCCGAAACGGGTCGATGCCTACCGCAATCTGGCGGTCACCTATATGCGTTCGGATAATCTGCAGGGCGCCAAAGAAAGCTATTTGAAGCTGCTGGATAAGGATCCCAAAAACGTTGCGGCCATGACCGAAGTGGCGCGTCTCTGCATGCAGATGAAGGATTTCACCACCGCCATCGAGATGTCAAAAAAAGCGCTGGAGCTGGCCCCGGATCAGGTCGATGCCGTAGTGAATCTCGCCCTGGCCTATGATATGAACGGCGAACGCGAAAAGGCTCTGGAAGAGTACAAGCAGGCGCTGGCGAAAAACCCCAATGATGCAGACCTGATTTTCAATATGGCCCGCCTGTATTTCAACTCCGGAGATTATGATGAAGCGGTGGGACTGTTCCAGAAAGTGATCGCTCAAAATCCCGATGATTACGACGCCAATGTCAACGTCGGCAACTCGTTTTTGAATATGGCCGAAGAGGTGCGCAAAGCCCTGATCGAAAAAGAGAAGAACAAGCAGACGGTCAGCGATGATGAGATGGCCAAGCTCAAAGGTTTTTACAAGGAGGCCATCCCCTATCTGGAGAAGGCGCTGGGCATCAAAGGGGACAATAGCACCGTCTGGTACAACCTGGGCGTTGCCTACATCAACATCGGCGATGCGGCCAAGGGAAAAGAGTGCTTTGACAAAGCCGAATCCCTGCGCAAACAATAATCGACGGTAAACGGTTCAGGCTGTGCGCCGGCCCCTTGCTTGAGGATGGCCGGACACAGCCTCTTTTGTATCAGGCCCAAGCGCAAAGGGGCTGACGCGCTGCCGCAGGCGGG
>JAKJDB010000351.1 GCA_022706175.1 Candidatus Zhuqueibacterota bacterium
TCGTAGTCGGATTAAAGGGGTTGGGAAAATTCTGCTGCAGGGTAAAGGCCTCGGGCCGTGTTTGCGTCGTCAGTGAAATGGGACCATGCAACATCTCCACTCCGCTGGCCGAGACATCCGCCAGCCAGTAGAAATACTTTTGGTTTGCCTCAACCTGGCGGTCGCGGAACAAATAAGAGTGCACGGTCTGGGAGTTGACCGCCCCGTCGATGAGCTGCTCGGTGATGCGGACGCGGCCGCTGTCGCGTACCGTGGCGCGATAGAGATGAAAGCCCAGGTTATCCGTCTCGGAATAGGTGGACCAGCGCAACAGCACCAGGCCGGCCTCATTCGTGGCGGTGAACAGCGCCAGCTCCACCGGCTCAAACGATCCGCCATGCATGCGCCAGGCGTTGTCCTCGAGAAAGTCAAGACCGAAATCGTGACTGTCAAAATCGCTGTTGATGACATAGGTCAGGGAGTTGCCGTAGGCGGCTTTCTCCGCAACCGAATCGTTCCAGGCGCGCACATAGACTCTGCTGCCGGTCCGGAGCAGGTCATGCCGAAATACCGCGGCGAACAATCCTTCATCCGGATTAAAGGGATAGCCGTAGCCGATGTGAGTGACTCCCAACAGCGAATCATCCGCGGTCGGGTTGCCAAAGGAATCGGGTTCTGCGATCTGGCCGTCCGGGCCCACCCAGAGGAGCTGCACCAGATCGCCGCGCTGAGAGTTGCCCTTTAACGGCGTCACGTTGTCGGCTTCCATGATGCCTACACTGGTGTACGCTTCAAAGGTCGTGGTGAATAACTGAGTCCATCCCACCGTCGCTGCACCCAGCAGCAACAAAACACAGAGACAGAAACATCGTTTCGCGTTCATAACCATCACTCCTACACTAATAGTGGCTAATTATTATACATCGGATTGGGATAGTTCCACGCAATCGGCGCGGTGGCGTTTTTAATCCAAACGATATACCCCTGACCGGGTTTCAGCGAGATCGGTGAAACTCGAGTTCCGGATTCATTCATAAATTGACCATCCCAGGTCGTACGGGTTCCCGACACCAGCCAAGCGAACTCGTTGCCGAAGGGATGGTAAACCAGCACCTTGTCCGATTGACCGCTGGAAGCACCGCCGCGCAGAACTCCCTCGCGGTTCAACGCGCTGTTCGGCAGAGCGACCGTGGTCGGATAACAAGTGCCGACATAATTGATGCCCTGCTTGAGCGTCAGAACCCGATTGGAATCGCTGCTGACCAGACCAGTGACGGTGAACAAAGAATCCATATGCGCATCACGACGATAGAGCCAGAACGCCTGGTCCGGCAGCAGCGACAGCGTCGACAGGGTCGAACCGTCCTCGGTCACCCATTTGCCGTCCAGCGGAGTGCCGGTGCCCTCCACCTTCCAAGCGGTCTCGGTCTGATTCTGCTCCTTGAAGGTCATGACGTAATCGGAGGAAGCTTTGCTGCTGCCGCCGGTCAGCTGATCGCCCAGCACGCTGTTGACTCCAGCGCTGTCCGGAATCAACGGCAGTGAGACCAGATTGATGCCTTTGTTGAGATGCACGGTGTAGCCGCCGATCCGGGAAAAAGTAAAAATCGTCGCGCCGTTGCGCAGGGCCACGACCTGATAGTAGACGCCGGCATCCTGCCGCGGAACAAAGGTGTCGTCGAGAAAAGTGGTGTCCGGCGTCAGGACGAACGGCTGATCCGCGGTGAAATAGGGATCCGCATCACGAAAAATTTCATAGGAATCGGCGCCGAAAACCCGTTGCCAGCTCAACTGCAGGCCATGGGCGGAACGGAGTGCGCGGATCCCCGGAGCCTGCAAAGTGATCGACACTTCGGCGGAGAGCTCGCTTTCGTTGCCGCTGTCGTCATAGGCGCTGACGCCCACATAGTAAGATTTTCCATACTCTGCGCCGGTGATCACATGCTCGGTGGTGTCGCCGACATCGATGGTGTTGGTGTACACGCCGCTGGCCTCACCCACATGCACGCGATAGCCTGCCAAATCCGGCTCACTGTTGGCATTCCATTTTACTTTAATGGCGCCGGCCCACACGGCGGTCGAAAACACAATCAGCCCCAACAAGCATAGAGAACGTATTCTGCTCCTGGCGGGCTGCATCCTTTGAAATCTGTTTCCAGATGATTTGCGTTTTTTCTTTTGGGAAACTCGCATGTACCGGCTCCTTCGAATTGACTTGGTCCCTGTCACTCGCTCTTTCAAGCGATCCGCGTGATCCACCATCACCCTGCTCCAAGGCATATGTCATGCCAAAAAAAAAGAGCCTGTCGCCAGACTCTTTTTCATTGAAGAAATTGTTTTTCCGTAAATATTTAAATATTTAATCCATTGTTTATAAATTAATTGCAGATACATCTGTACTGAAGAAAAAAATCTTTACTAAATTAATCCTTTGAATCGGCCTTCAGAAAAAGGGACACCGGAAGGGGCAAGTGTTGACTGAATGTCCCATGAGAAATGGGAGTGCGGCGAGGTAAAAAAAATCCAAATTGATGACAGATGCCGAACCAAGTTGCCGAATGTGCGCAAAGATGCCTGATCCGAGTTGCGACGCAGCAGCTCCAGAGTCATCAATTTGGATGTGATCGATCGAGTCAGTTGAGGGCGAGCAGTTCACGCTTGGCGATGATGCTGGCGGCTACATCGACCAAGCTGGACAAGGCGGCGGCGTCATGCGGCTTTTCCGTTTGATAAGTGACGCCCTGTTCAGCGGCGATGGTACGGATGTTTTGCGTGAGGTCATCCGACAACAGCACCACCGGCAGGCGCGGCCGCAATCGGCGCAGGACCGGCAACACATCGATGCTGACATTGCCGTACAGGTCCATGTCCAAGATCAACAGATCGAGGCCATGGTCGAGCAAATCGGACAGCGCCTCCATGCTGCGCTGCACACAAGAAAATTCACAGGCCAGCTGAGTGAAATGTTTTTTCAGAGCGTCTTCCATGCCTCGGTCCATCGTGGCCAGAACGATTCGCTTTTTACCGTTGACGAAAGCAGGGTTTTGCATACTCTCTTCACCGTCCCTTTTAAGTGAATCCATCTCTCTTTCCATCCCTGCAACCCCACCTGCCGCCGGCTGTCAAACCGGTGCATGGCTCTGTGCAGGTTCTCATCACACCGCAGGTTGTTCAATTATCATGCCAGAATCGATAAAACAAGCAATGAATTAAACACTTGTTAATATTGTATTTATTTTTAAATATTTTTACTAAATAATTTATTCAATTAATCCAGTGAAAATATGATGTTACGAATGAAACCGCAGGCAAAACAATAATTTCCAAGTATATTATTTACAAAAACTTATAATATACAACTTTCTGAGACAGGTGACAATGGACTGGATAAGGTTTGTTACAGTGGTAAAAAAAAAGGCGGCCTGATAGCCGCCTGGGGAGAACTCGCGTGCAAGGAATTATTTCTCCGCTTTATTCTGACCTTTGACCGAGGCGATATGGTGCTGTTCCATCAGCCGGTAAATCGTCTTGCGGTTCAGACCGATGCCTTCGGCCATTTTGGAGATATTGCCATGATAGTGGTCGAGCATTTTACCGATATACTGCTTTTCAAATTCCGCCACCACTTTGGCTTTCGCCACTTTGAATGAAAGCGGCTCCTCGGGAGCGGGGATGAACACCTGCCGGTTGTTGGGTTGAATAAAGCCCGGCAGATCCTGTACACGGATCTGCGGATGATCGGCCAGAGCCACCATCACTTCCATGGCATGCTGCAGTTCTCGGACATTGCCCGGCCAGTCGTACTGCTGCATCAGCATCAGTGCATCGCTGTTGATCGATTCCACCTCCACCCGTCCGCTGTAACGATAGACATTTAAAAAATGATAAGCGAGCAAGGGGATGTCCTCGCGCCGCTGGGCGAGCGAGGGCATGTGCAGGCGGATGACGTTAAGACGGAAATAGAGGTCCTCGCGCATTTTTTTCTCACGTACCAGGGTTTCCGGATCTCTGTTGGTGGCGCTGATCACCCGTGTGTCCACCGCCACCTCTTTGAGATCGCCGATGCGGCGGATCATTTTATCCTGCAACACGCGCAGCATTTTTTGCTGCAGGTCGAGACCGACCTCGCCGATCTCATCAAGAAAGATAGTGCCTTGATCAGCGGCTTCGAACAACCCTTTTTTCTCCAGAGCGCCGGTGAAAGAACCGCGCGCATGACCGAACAACTCGCTCTCCAGCAGAGTGTCCGGCAGCGCGGAGACCGCCACCGG
>JAKJDB010000352.1 GCA_022706175.1 Candidatus Zhuqueibacterota bacterium
TGCGTAAAGCCGACATAGCTGCCGCCCCAGCCGCCGATTCGGCCATTGCTCCATGATTGGCTGCGAATCCACTCAGCCGTGGCCAGGCCGTCCTCGCGCTCATAGCGAAAGGCGTAAAAACGGCCATTGGATTTCCCTGTGCCGCGGCAATCCTGAACGACCACCGCATATCCCTGTTTGACGAATTTTTCCGCATCCCCTTTGGCGCCGTTTTTATTGTACGGCGTGCGCAGGAGAATGCAGGGGAACGGCCCTGCGCCTTTCGGCAGATAGAGGTCCGTGGCCAGGCGAGCGGTATCGGTTCCGGCAACGATTACTTCACTTTTACTAAAGGACTCTTCCTCATCGGCGGCAAGACATAGGGAATGAGTGTGAAGGAAAACGGCGCAAAGCACCCCGGCGGTGAGAAGAGCACTTTTTTTCATTCGAGGATCCTCCTGCTTTTCGAGAAGATGAATGATCAGCGTTTCCGGCCTCTGAAGGAACGTGGCGCTTTCGAAGCGCTGGATCTGACTTTTTCCTGTTTCATCTGCCAGCGGCTGTTTTCATAGTAGGCGGTCCAGCCGGCGGGGGAGCCGTCCTCCAGGACACTGACCAGGTATTGGATTTTTTCCTTGCGTTTGAAACGGATTTCGAAATCATGTCCGTCCGGATCAGCCGACGGCGCGTCGGCCAGATAATGGAATTTTTCCGCCAATTCGGCACGATGGCGGGCCAGGTCTTTGACTTTGGGACTGGCGGTCTCGCGCGATTTGGGAAAGGTGTGGGCGGCGAGGAACAGGCCGGCGGCGCCGTCGCGCAATAAAAAGTAAGCATCGGATTTTTGGCACTTCAACTCAGGCATGGGCACTGGTGCGGATTTCGGCGGCGCCGGCTGCCCGGTGCGCAGCAGCTTGCGGGTGTTTTTGCACTCTGGATATTTGCTGCAGCTGAAATATTTGCCAAAACGGCCGCTTTTCAGTTGCATGGGTGCGCCGCACAGGTCGCAGGCAAGCGCCGGGCCGTCATACCCTTTCAGCTTGAAGGCGCCCTGTTCCACCTCCCATCCGCTGCAATCCGGAGAGTTGCCGCATACATGGAGTTTGTGCTGTTGGTCGAGCAGGTAGCTGTCCATGAGCGAGCCGCAACGCGCACAGCGGCGCTTGGCGAAAATCTCTCCGATATCCCCTTCTTCCTCATTTTGACTGCCGGCGGATGAGACCTCATCGCCGGGAAGCAGATTGCGCGTGGTTTTGCATCGTTCTTTGACCGGCAGGTCGTAGCCCGAACAGCTGAGGAACACGCCGGTGGAGGCCACGCGGATGTTCATGGGCCGCCGGCAGGCAGGACAGGGCAGGTCGGTCAACACCGGCTCATTGCGGCGCATTCGGCTGCCGGCCAGGCTCAGCTGTTTTTTAAATTCTGCATAAAACGCATCCAGGGTCTGGCGCCAGTCCGCCTCGCCCCGGGAGATGACGTCGAGTTTTTCCTCCATCCCTGCGGTGAAACCGTAATCCAGCAGATCGGAAAAATTTTCCACCAGCCTGTCGGTGACCACATCGCCGATTTTTTGCGCATAAAAGCGGCGGCTCACCAGTTTCACATAACCGCGTTCCTGAATGGTGGAGATGATCGGTGCATAGGTGGACGGTCGGCCGATTCCCCGTTTTTCCAGCTCGCGCACCAGCGAGGCTTCTGTGTAGCGGGCCGGCGGCTTGGTGAAATGGCGGCTGGGATCCAGCGCCTTCAGCCCAAGCACATCGCCCACGGCCAGGTCCGGCATCTCGCTCTCCTCCTCCTTTTTGGCAGGGGGCAGAATTTTCATCCAGCCGTCAAAACGCATCACCCTGCCGCGGCTGCGCAGTTCATAATTTCCAGCCTGAACGATGATGGCCGTGGCGTCGAACTCGGCCGGCTTCATCTGACAGGCGATGAACTGCCTCCAGATCAGATCGTACAATCGCACCGCATCGCGCTCGAACGAGTGCAGATCCTCCGGCGTGGTCAGTACGTGGGTGGGACGGATGGCTTCATGCGCCTCCTGAGCGCCCGCTTTGGCGGCGTAATAATTGGGTTTTTCCGGAACATAGTCCGGGCCCATGGTCTCGGCGATCATTTTGCGCACTCCGGCGATCGCCTCCGGCGCCAGGTTCACCGAATCGGTGCGCATGTAGGTGATCATGCCCGCTTCGTACAGACGCTGCGCCAGCAGCATGGTTTTTTTGACGCTGAAACCCAGGCGCGTACTGGCCGCCTGCTGCAGAGTGGTGGTTATGAAAGGCGGATAGGGCCGCTGGCTTACCGCCGAGTCCTTGCGGTCTATTATCGTATAGGTCGCTCGCTTCAGTTCCGCCAGCGCCTGATCCGCCTGCTCCTTGTTGACAGGTCTGAAAGGCTTATCGAGATGACGGGTCACTTGGGCACGGACAGGATTTTTTCCCTGCAGATCAGCCCAGATCTCCCAGTATTCCTCTGGGACAAAGGCGCGGATCTCGCGCTCTCTTTCCACGATCAGGCGCACAGCCACCGATTGCACGCGGCCGGCGGAAAGGCCACGCGCCACCTTTTGCCACAGCAGCGGGGAGATCATGTAGCCGACCACACGGTCGAGAAACCGTCGCGCCTGTTGAGCATGCACCCGATCCATGTTGAGCCGGCCGGGCGCGCTGAACGCTTTCTGGATCGCCGGCTTGGTGATCTCGCTAAAGGTCACTCGTCGGTAACGGGATGGATCGCCGCCGATGGCCTCAGCCAGATGCCAGGCAATGGCCTCCCCTTCGCGATCCAAGTCAGTGGCCAGATAGACCGTCTCGGCGGTCTCTGCCAGCTGCTTGAGCTCCTTCAACACCTTCTGCTTGCCCGGCAGGATCACATAATGAGCTTGCCAGCCGTTCTCCGGATCCACACCCATGACGCGGATCAAGTTGGTAATTTTGCGCTTTTCTTTCTCCTCATCGCTCAGCCCTCTGGCCGCCGATGAGGCCGGTTTGGCCGCCTGAGCTGCGCTGATAGGCAGATCGCGGATATGGCCGATGGAGGCCCTGACGATGTATTCACTGCCGAGATATCTGTTGATGGTCTGCGCCTTGGCGGGCGATTCGACGATGACAAGGGATTTAGCCATGGGGTAGTGTTCTCTGGATAATAGGTGTTCGACCGGTGCAAACGGCGTGAAGGAGGATAATCGGTTAATAGTTTGTTTTATTTTAACTTTACATTGATATAGGGCAATCTTGGTTAAATATACCATTTAAAAAATGTTCATTGCAAGGTTTATTTTTCCCTGGTCGAACTGCAAAAAAAGTATCTGCGAATTGAATTTAAAGCCGTATATTATTATGTGAATAGAGATCATTGGAGTTATGCGGGTGAAAACAGGGATAGGTGTGCGGGATGAGCCCTGCGAACCGCGCCATTTTGGTTACGGACCGGTATTTCAATCAAAGCCATGAGATGAAACCAAATAGCCTGCCGAAAAAAAATTCTGCGCTTCAAGCTGCAGGCCAGCTGCACCTTTCTGTGGTAGCGCCGGTCTACAACGAAGTAGAGAACGTAGAACGGTTGTGGGACGCGCTGTATCCGGTCCTGCAAGCGCTGAACAAGCCCTATGAGGTTATTTTGGTGGATGACGGCAGTCGTGACGGCACGCGTGAAAAATTGCGCGAGTTGGCCGGTCGCTATCCCATGTTGCGGGTCATTCTGTTTCGCGCCAATTTCGGCCAGTCCGCGGCCATGGCTGCTGGGTTTGAGGCCAGTCGCGGCGACATCGTGGTGGCCATGGACAGCGACCTGCAGAATGATCCGGCTGATATTCCCCTGTTGCTGGCCAAGATGGCGGAAGGATACGATGTGGTCAGCGGCTGGCGCAAGGATCGAAAGGATAAATGGCTGTTGCGCAAAGTGCCGTCTAAAATCGCCAATCGCCTGATCTGCTCCATCACCGATGTGCGCCTGCATGACACCGGCTGTTCGCTGAAAGCGTTCCGCGGAGAAATTCTCCGCCGCATTTCGCTGTACGGCGAGCTGCATCGATTCATCCCGGCGTTGACGCGCATGGAGGGTGCACGCATCACCGAGTTGGCGGTGCGCCATCATCCCCGGCGGTTTGGTCAATCCAAATACAATCTGAGCCGTACCTTTCGAGTGATAATGGATCTGACCACCCTGCGGCTGTTGATGCGCCATCTGCGCAACCCGTTGAGCTTTTATTTTCAGTTTGCTTTCTGGACCATGCTGGCGGCGGTGCTCTGTTCGGC
>JAKJDB010000353.1 GCA_022706175.1 Candidatus Zhuqueibacterota bacterium
CTCCGCCATCGTCCAAGCCGGAGACGGATTTTGCGTCTGGTTTTATAATCCCGAGTGTTCGATCATAGATTCTGTACGTCTCATCGGGCCATTTACCATCATCAAGGCCGGCATCGACTCCATCAGAACAGCCCGGTTTGAATACGACTCCTACACGCACGGTTCGGTCAACAACAGAATCTGGGTGCATGTGCCCGCCTTCGCGCCCATGGGTTTATATCATCTGGCTGTGCACTGCGGAGAAGCGACGCAGGTTTCCTTGAAATCTGTGCAGGTGATCGATCGCTTCAAGCCGGCGCACAGCTTTATTCATATCTCCGACCTGCATGTTTCAAGGCAATGGCAGGGAAGTGCGGCCCAGGGCTATGCCAAAGAACTGGAGCTGCTCGATCGTTTCATCCACGTGGCCAATATCATCTCCCCTGATTTCATCCTTATCACCGGAGATAACATCCATCACTATACCCGGTTCAATGCCGACTCTACGGGATGGGGCGGTGAAAAGGTTTATGCCGCGGATCAGCCGCCCTTGGTGGAGGAGAAGTATCGCAATCTGTTTGAAGGCGCTGCCGGGTTAGCCGGCCTGCATGCACTGGAGGTCCCGTTCTTTTTGACCACCGGAAATCACGATTTTTACGGTGTGGCGCCGACGGACCACATGGCCAAGGCCAGACAATGGAACGCTTTTTGCGGCTTGCGGGCCTACGGCTTTTCCTATGACGGGACCCGGGTCGTTGTGTCGGATGATTACTTGGGAGACCCGAAGACGGACATACCGGACCAGCGTCCCATGTCCGGGCTGCAGGGCCAAACGCTTAAAAACTTTTTCAAGGAAAGCGGGACCGGCTGTCTGCGCATCATGGCCCAGCACCGGCCGGATCGGATCGATACGGCGTTCATCGACCAGTATAAAATAAACATTCTGCTGAATGGCCATCGACACGATCCGGCCACGGAATGGGTGGGCGCCACGCCGACCCTCAGCACCCGGCCCGGAACCGTCTGCAGAAGCGGTGAGAGCGGGAGATGGGAAAAAACATTGGGATTTTTTCGAGTGTTCTATTTGAACAAAGATTCGTTCACCTTTACGCCCCCTCTGCGGTTTTGTCAGAATCCGACCGCCCCCGTCCAAGAATTAAAGCTGAATCTGACGCTGGATTTTTGCCGGCCTAACGACGGCTCCAGCCGGCAAAACAAAGGTCTTTTAGTCAACAACCTTGGGGTCGATCTGCCGCACTGTCGGATTCGTTTTATCATGAAAAAAGGCACGTACACCATCGATCGGGGTTGCATCGAACAGGTCATGCACACGGATAACGCCACTATCGTCGATGTGCGGGTTCCGGTCAAAGCGAATGGCCGGGAGACGGTCGCGATCGTCGGAACAGAATGATGCGCCTCTTGCAGGAGAGCGGCTATGAAACATGAGAAAAGCAGCAAGCGCCGAACGTTTGCAGTTAAGAACGTTATATTTTTAATCCTGGTCGCGACAGGTTTGGTTTACGGTCTTGATCCGGACACTTTGACTATTTTGCATCTTTCAGACACCCATGTGGCCTATTGGGCCGGCTGCCACCCCTTGTTGGAAAAGCTTCAACGTGAAAAAACTACGGACAGCCGGTCGTTGGCCGACTGGCTTGTCTCAAAACCCCGTGAAACCGGCGCCGATCTGGTGGTTCACACCGGCGACATGATCCATTTTTATCAAGCGGCAAGCGGAGAAGGCCTGATCCAGGCAGGCCAGATCGAGCAGTTCGCTTCCCTGCTCTCGGATTGCCCGGTGCCGTTCTATGCCGTTCTCGGCAATCACGATATTCGCAGCTACTGGATCGATGAGGCGGCCAGTGCGGCGCCCTGTTTTCAACTTGATCAACAGCCGGCGCGCGCGGCCTGGATCCGAAATCTCGCCTGCTTTCGCGATGGTTTTTACAGCCGGCGCACTTACAAAATCGGTGAAACGCGTTATCACCTTATTTTTCTCGACAACGCCTATGATCTGGTGGATCGCGCATCGTTGGACCAGGCGCAGCTGGAGTGGTTGGAGCACGAACTCGCCCAGACCCGCCGGGAACCGGTTCTGCTGTTCATGCATAAGTACCTGCCGGCTCTGGATTACAACCGGGACGGCATCTCCTTTTCCGCAGCCGCCGCCTCCGGCCTCACCGACTCTACCTGCGCGAGCGGATTTCTTCGCCTTCTCAACACTCACCCCAACATCCGGCTCCTGCTCGTCGGCCATGGCCATTCGTGCAAGAGCGAATGGCTGCCCTTCCCCGGCGGCCATGTCATCCTGCAAAAGAGCACCGGCGCTTTTGTCAAGGATGCGGACAACTGGCGCATTGTAAAATGCACGGAAAACGAGATCCTCATTCACGCACCTGGAACTCGCCGAATAGAAATGAAAATAGCTGTGGAAAAGAGGGATCGTTAGACGATGCCTCTCCCGGCCATGGCGAGGGCGTAACCGGCTGCTCGCCCGCCTTTTCAGTGCAAGAAATGCCCAGGCAGGCCCCTGGCTGCAAACAACTCGGCTTGCAGCAGGAGCGCTATTTGCTCGACAGAATATACTCGCTGATCTTTTGCGCAATAGTTCTGACGACGTACTCGAATTCTTCGACATCCTTGTTCAGCAGGGTCATGCGGAAGCCGAGCAGCGGCGAAAAGAACGAGGTCAGCGGCACGACGCAGATGCCGGTGGCGGCCAGCAGATAGTAGACGAACCGTTTGTCGTGCTCGATGTCCCGGGCGATGCCCTCCACATAGCTTTTAATCTCCGGCGATTCAATCTCTAAAAACTGCCGATCGTTGAGCACCGACTCGTTGAACAGCACCGTCATGTAAAAGGCGCCGTCGGTCCGGTTGACGATCACAAACGGGACATCCTTCAGCAGATCATAGGCGATGTTGGACAGCTTTTCATAATGGCGGATACGATCCTGCAGGTATCCGGGGTATTCCGGGTGGGACATGATCCGCGGGATCGCCATCTGCGGCAGCGTGGTGGAGCACACCTCGGACATTTTTTGCTGCAGGATCGTGTTGATGAAGCGGGCGAATATCGGGTCTTTGTCCGCATTATAGACCTCCATCCAGCCGCAGCGCGCTCCAGGCCAGGGGAATTCTTTAGAGATCCCCCTGAGCGAAATCGCCGGCACGTCGCCGATCACATCGCCGATGGGCGCTGTCTTTTGGCCGTTGTAGACGATGTTGATATAGGTCTCGTCGGCGATGATGAACAGATCGTTCTCCCGGGCGATGCGCACCACGGTCTCCAGCGTTTCCGGCGGATAGACATAGCCGGTGGGATTGTCGGGATTGATGATCAGAAGGCCCACGATTGCGCGATGGCTTTTCACCTTGTGCTCCAGCTCGCGCAGATCCGGCTGCCAGCCGTTGTAAGGATTCATCCGGTACGTGTTGGGCGGAAAGGAGGCGTGCAGCACTTCCGCCATCAGGTGCGTGGAGTAGGTCGGTTCCGGCATGATCACGCGGGCGTCCACCTGGATGGAGCTGTAGGTGCGGGCGATGGCGTCGCCCAGGCCGTTGAAAAAGATGATATCCTCGGGCGAGAGGTGCACCCGGCCGCGGGCGTTGACGCGTTCGGCGAGAAACGCGCGTGTGGCGTCCATGCCCTTGGTGGGCGAATAGGCGTAGGAACGGTTTTCCCGAATGATGTCCGTGAGCGCCTGACTCATCCACTCGGGTATGGTCTCCCCTTTTTGCACCGGGTCGCCGATGTTTTCCCAGATAATTTTAACACCGAGGGCTTCCAACTTTTGCGCGATGGGCACCAGATTGCGGATCTCGTAGGTCAATCCGTTACCGCCGCGTGAAATTTCAAAACGCATAGGGTGGTTCACTCCTTTGCTGATCCTTCTCCGGGTTGACGATGAACGGCCGTCGGCCGGGAAGGTGAAAAACGGTTCAGTTCGAGCCCAGAGGCTTCGTGGATTCCGGCTGAGCGTTCTTTGCGAAAATGAACGGATAAGATAATCACCGAAAGGATCAAGATCAAGAGAAAGTTGTCCGGCGGTCGGTTCGGCTAGAGCGGGCTGGTGTCGCGCATTCGTGAAATCGTCACCCACTCATACCCACGACCCCGTAGGCTGTCGATGAGAGCGGGGAGGATGGCATGCACCGGATCGTCCTTCCGTTGGCTGTCCAGGTGCATGAGGATGATGCCGCCGCGGCCGGCGGTCTCGCTGTCGCGGCCGAAGGAGAGCAGCTGGGAGAG
>JAKJDB010000354.1 GCA_022706175.1 Candidatus Zhuqueibacterota bacterium
TTTTCAGCAGATGCTCATCGGATTGGCTGTCGGCTATCTGTTGGGGATGGCGTTCATCCAAATCGTCAATCGGATCAAACTCGATTTTGAAGGATTGTATCCGGTGCTTTGCGTGGCCTGGGTGCTGCTGGTCTATGGCCTGACGGCGGCCCTGCGCGGCAGCGGTTTTCTAGCCGTGTATATCGCCGGACTGCTGCTGAGCGCGCGCAGCTTTTCCCATAAAAAGAGCCTTGTCCGTTTTCAGGATGGGGTGGCCTGGTTGATGCAGATCTTTATGTTTTTCACTTTGGGGCTGCTGGTCTTTCCAAGCGAATTGGCCGCAGTGGCCGGACAGGGCCTGTTTCTTTCTCTGGTCGTGATGCTGGTGTCCCGGCCCGCTGCGGTGTTCCTCTCTTTGCTGTTCTCGCGACTTGCCATTCGCGAGAAACATCTGATCTCCTGGGTAGGCCTGCGCGGTTCAGTGCCCATCGTGCTGGCGACCTTTCCGCTTCTTGCTGGTTTGGATGCCAATCATTCCATTTTTAATCTGATCTTTTTTACCGTGCTCACCTCCGTTCTGTTTCAGGGCACGACGATCCCGCCCTTTGCCCGATTGACCGGCGTGGATGAGCCCTTTATCAAGCACCGGCGCTATCCGATCGATTTTGAGAAATCTGAAGAGCTGGACATGCAGTTGGTGGATCTGTTTGTGCCTTATGGATCCGCGGTCGCCGGTGAGCCCATCCTCAACCTCGGTTTCCCTAAAGAGAGTCTGATCACGCTGATCAGCCGGGGAGAAAAGTACATCATGCCCAGCGGCGCCACGGTGCTTCAGGAGGGGGATGTGCTGCTGATACTCGGCAATCGGGAATCCCTGGCTGCGGCGCAGGCTTTACTGGAAAAGCCGAAGGAAAAACCCAAGCCCTCGTCGGCCGCTTGAAGCGGCGGGCGCCTCTTGATATATTCTGCACCACTCGAGTGCAACCCACCGGTGCCGATTATCTAGACACGCATAAAAAAAGGTGAAGACGTTTAGTCTTCACCTTTTTTTATTGCGCTAAGTTGAAAGGGGGATACTATTTGAGGTAGATCATTTTTTTCACCGAGGTCGAGGCGCCGGCCCGTATCTGGTAGAAATAGACGCCGCCGGACAGAGAGACGCCGGCATCATCGCAGCCATCCCATTGCAACGAATAGGTGCCGGCCGGTTGCTTTTGATCCACCAGCGTACGGACCTTTTGGCCGAGGGCATTAAAAACCGCCAAGGTGACGTTCTGTTCCGATTGTGTCGTATAGCGGATGGTCGTAGTCGGATTGAATGGATTAGGATAATTCTGCTCCAGAGTAAAATCGGTTGGAGTCGAGCGCGTGCTCTTGGGCACGCTGGTGCTGATCCAGTTCTTCCACGCCGCTTTTTGCGCCGGGAACCAGTTCAGATCGCCCAGGGGAAATCCGCCGGCGGCGGCGGTGTAGGAGGCCTTGGTGGTCGGATAGGAAAAGTCGTAGGGCGGATTGGTGTAATCAAAGCCGACCTCTTTGGCGTTGCCGCCGGAACCGGGGACCGAGTGAACCTTCTGGCTCATCTCGATGGATTTGCAGAACGGGGCTTTGGTAAAGCCGGGGTCTTCGCTGATCCAGGTCAAGGAGTCGGCGCCGACGAGGCCGGCGGTGAGAAAGTCCATGTTGACGTATTTGTGCACCGTATCGGCGTAAACGGCATAGACCGCGGGATCGAGCCAAAAGTTGTTGTACTTGGCGTTGATTTTCTGGGTGAGGCCCATTTTGACCACAAAGGTGTCCTGAACCAGGGGGCACATTTCGATGCGGCTCCACTCGTCCCGGTCTTCGAGGATGCTGAGCCAGGCCGGATTGGTGTACTCTTTGATCCAGTAGGCGTCATAGCCGAGGAATCCGGTCTGGATGAACAGGCTGTTGGTCATGGTGATAAAGGGGGCTTCGCAAATTCTCAGCGGGCAGGTCATGACATTGTAGACGGTGATGTGATCCGCCTTGAAATAGGTTTGCTGGCCGCCGAAGCGGTTCATGACGCAATGATAGAGATTGTAAAAGGTGCAGTTTTGAATAACGATGGAATCGGCAAAGGTGGAGCGGGCGTCGAGGAAGCGTCCGGTCTTGTTGCTGGTGCCCGAGTTGTGGGCGGCGCAGTCATAGGCGAACAGGCTGCAATAGTTCTGGTCCATGATGATGACGCGAGAGTTGACGCTGTCAAACTCGCAGTTCTTCAGGGTGATGGAGATGCCCTTGGTGCCGGTCTGAACGACGGCGTTGACGTTGCCGCCGGCGACGTTGACGCCGGATATAAAGACGCCTTCCAGGGTGAAATCATGAAAAGGTTTGAACGGATAGACCGAGGCGCCGCTTTCGTTGACCAGGATTTTGATGGTGGCGCGGTTCTGGGCGGTGGCGCCGGCGGCCGAGATTTTCAGCGGGAAATTGTTTTTGATCTGGCCGAGGGCGAAATAGATTCCGCCCGGCTGCAGTCCGTATTCGGTATGAAGCCGCGCGCCGGTGGCCGTGGTGTCGCCGTTGATGAGCGATACGATTTCTGTGAGCGGTGCGATATCCAGCTTTTGCGCGACGCTCCCGGAGCTAAAGATCGCCAGGCAGAGCAGGATCGTAAGATAAAGGATGGATTTGCGATTTTGCATGATGTACTCCCTGCTATAAGGTCATGGTTTTGTAACGTATCACATGGTGGGATACGATTCAAGATGGAAACGAAATTGAAGGAATTGCACCACCTCCTTTGCCATTCGAGCAACCGGCGGAATGGTAGCCGGATCAAGTCGGGATGAATCACGGAACAGGCCTTGGAACGATAATCGGTCCTCCTTGGTTAGGGTTGGAGTGAGCTTTTCAACCCGTTAGAGTTTATATTGAATACCCAGATCGATGGTTCTGCCGTACAGCTCCCGGCGCGTCGGGTATTCCAGGTAACGGATATAGGATTTTTCTTCCTGGTTGGTGAGGTTGTTGACATTGGCGATGATCGTAAGACCTTTATAGATCCGCTGCATCATCACCAGATCCCACCGGACAGAGCTGTCATCGATTCCGTCCAGCTCTTTGGCCTGATTGTTGATCGACTGCAGGGAGTTTCCCTGATAGATCATGGACAACCGGCCGGAGAAACCTTTCTTTTCATAACCCAGGGTCAGATTGGCGATTTCGTTGGCCTGGCCCAACATGCGCGCCACCCGTGCGGTGTCGGTGGCGGTCGAGATGACGTAGGGCGGCGTGGTGGTGAATTTGGTGCGATAGATCGTGTAGGGATAGCGAGTTTCTGATTGGATGGTGGAATAGTTGGCGTAGAGCACAATGCCGTCCAGAGGACTGGGCAGGAATTTCAAGTTGGTCTGCAGTTCGAACTCCCAACCTTTGGCCGTGGATGCATCGTTCAGATTTTCGGGCCGAATCACGGTCCAACCTTTCAGGTTGGTCAAGTAGGGCGCATAGTAGCCGCGCAGCAGATTGGGAGTGGTTCGAACATAATCGATGTTTTCCACACTTTTATAAAAATAGCCGCCGGTCAGCAGACCATAACGCGAATAGAGAGATAGATGCACGTCGTAATTGGCGGCGGTCGCTTCTTTGAGCTGGCAGTTGCCGTATTGCAGAGTCAACAGATCCCACTGAATGAGTTCAAACGGGATCAGACTGTAAAAATTCGGTCGAGTCAACGATTTCGTCGAGGCGAGACGAACGTCGAACCAGCTCAGGGGCTTGATGCGCAACTGAAAATTGGGCAGCAGGTTGTCGTACTGCCGGTTGCCCAGAGTGTCGTTAAAGGCCGGCGCCAGCCGTTTGCCCCCTTCCGACTGCAGCGGGCTGAGCATCTTGGTGGCATAGTCTGTTCGGGTGTGCTCATAACGGACGCCCGGCATAAAAGTGATCTTGTCTTTCCAGTTAAATTCAGCCATGATGTAAGCGGCGGAGATGGTTTCTCCGGCATCATAGTCGTTGGCATCGAATTCGGGATGCGGCGTGTTCTTGTAGACCGAATCAAAGGTGGTGGCAAACCATTTCAGCCGTTCCATATCGAGCAGCTCGGCAAAGGTGTAATCCCCTTGCAAAAAGTTTTCCAGCGCTTTTTGATCCTTGAGAATGAAATTGTCCAGGGCGATGTCGCCCTTGTGATTTTTGGCCTCTGTGAATAGACCGGGGTTCTGCATGTTCACCGGAACCGCCACATAC
>JAKJDB010000355.1 GCA_022706175.1 Candidatus Zhuqueibacterota bacterium
TTTTGATCTGGCAGGATTTTCCGGTCTGCTCATCCGGCCTGGACGATTACCCTTCGCGCGATCCGGTCGTCATCAACGGCATTGTCCAGATCGTTAAAGCGTATTTGGACCGGCGCCAACACCACGTGTCCATTCTGCTCTGGTGTGCGGGCAACGAGCTCTATGAATTGGAGAACGACACAGTGCCGGTGACCGACCGGCACCCCATGATCCGGGCCATGAAGGAGTGGGTCACGCTGCAGGATCCCGGGCGTCGTTTTCTCAGCGGCTCGCCCTCGGGGCCGAATAAAATAGCGGACTGGGATAATTTCGGCAAACAGATCAACTGGGATGTTCACGGCCCCTGGACTCTGCCGGTTGCGGAGAACGACGCGACCCTGCAGACTGTCCGACGCTTCTGGCTATTAGACGACGCCCTGTTTCATTCCGAAGTCGGCGTAGCGGGCGCCATGTCGGCTGAGATGATCGAACGCTATCGGGGCGAATATCCCGCGCTGCCGGCCAACACCGACAATCCATTATGGCGAAACGTCAATTGGTGGATTGAATGGAACGACTATCTGAGAGAGCACCATGGCCAGAAGCCCGGCTCTCTGCAAGAGTATGTCGCCTGGAGTCAAAAACGTCAGGCCGAGGGCCTGGCCATCGCCCTGCAGAGCTGCAAGAGGCGGTTCCCCGGCTGCGGCGGCTTTATACTGTGGATGGGGCACGACAGTTTTCCCTGTCCGGTCAACACCTCGATCATCGACTTTGACGGACATTTAAAACCCGCGGCCCGCAGGCTTAAAAAAATATTTAACAGCTGATTTTCCTGCTCATCACCACATCGCAATTTCCACCCGGCTCCTGATCGGCCACTTGGACAAAACCCGCACGGCGGTACAGCGATAGAGCCTCTTTGAGCACCGAGGCGGTCTTGAGCACCACCTCTGAAAAACCACGCGCTTCAGCCTGCTGCAAAGCATGGTGCAAAAGTTTGCGGCCCAATCCCCTGCCGCGGTAGTCGGAGGCCAGATACATGCGTCCCAGTTCGCACACCGTTTTCGACACATAATGCAGCGCTACAGTGCCGATCAGTTCCTCGCCATCCATCAAGACATAAAAAGCGCCCTTTTGCCGCCAATAGTTCGCTTCGATATCCGTCAAATCATGATCGATGGTCTCCGCATCCATGTTCAGGCCATAGCTGGACAGAATCGTAAAGATCAGATCCCAGATCCGTTGCCGGTCGTTGTTATCGGCACGGCGAATATATAAAGTTTCGCCGACAGTCATCTCCGCTCTCGTCCTCTCTCGCAGGGCGATCGTCACCAGGTGGACGATTTATCGCTCCCGCTATTTCTCCAGCCAAATATCGCGAAACTCGATCGCGGCGCCCTCGCTCTGCAGGGCGATGGGTCCCGCATCGGCAAAAGCCTTTTCGCCGCGGTTGACCTCTACGCCGTTCACCGAACAGATGATGCTCTGCCCGCGGCAGACGATGTCGTAGCTGTTCCACTCGCCCACGGGGTTCTCGATGTCGTCTTTCTGATTGGCGATGATCAAAAACGGCCGGTCGTTCTTATAGGTTTTGCCGGCCACGGTGATCTCGCCCGGCCCGATCAACACCAGGTCGCCGGCATCGCCGGATTTGAGCTGGGCTTCAATGCAATGGGGCCACACCTGATCCGGTCCCTGACAATGCAGCAGCACGCCGCTGTTGCCGCCTTCTTTCACCCAGCGCCACTCGAGATGCAGATGGTAATCGGAAAAAGAGGCTCGAGTACGAATGTAGCCTGTGGGTTTGCCGCTGCAGCGGAGCACGCCGTCCTGGCTCGTCCAAACCGTATCGACCTGCACGGTTTGATCCGGGACATAGCGCACCCAACCGTCAAAATTCGTCCCGTTCCATAGAACCGTACGGGTTTTAGCGGGCGCGCAGGCAAGGTTCAACACAACGCCGCTCATCAGCGCCATCATCAACGCCGGAAATTTTCTCATCTGCCTCTCCTTTTCATTCAATGGATACATCATCCTCCCCTCATCGATTTTCCTCTCGCCGGTCATGAAATATGAATTTTTATTCAATATCCTTCCGCGGCCAGTAGATCCATGACGATCTCCTCCCGACTCACCGCCGCCGCGCGCTGATCTTTTTCCACCACAATCAGATATCCGCCGGTTCCGCCCGCCGCCTGATAGGCCTGGATCAGCGCCTGCTGATCGCTCACCAACCGGCGGCCGTCCTTGTCCGACCAGGCCTCAAAGGCGGTCAGGCATCCCAAAGACGGGGTAAAAGGATAATACGCTTGGCCGCGATAATAATCAGGATCGACCGTGCTGCCGTGGGCGATGATCTCTGCGCGGCCGGCCTGTCCTGCATAATACGCCTCGAACATCGGCGTGTAGGCTCTCCACCCCGCGGGCAGCAGACGCGCATAGGTTTCCACGCTCCAGTCGGCATCCCGGACAGACGCAGAGTGAAAAAACCCAGCCGGCGAGATTTCTCCAGGCAGCGCCAGATTCAGCACCGGCGTCGGTCCGATCAAATCGCTCTTGGACTCTTCAATGCCGAGGATGCAATAGACGCCCTGCGGCGCATTGCCATTGGTAAGATAACCGGGCAGTGCGGACAGGGAGCGGGCGAGATGGGGAATGCAAAACAGAGAGCCGTCCGGATTGCGCAAAAATTTTCCGTCAGGCTTTTTCACCACCGTAAGCCCGGGATAGTCGCGGTTAGGACGTTGGAAGCTGTAAACGACCGGGCCGCCGGCGCTGAAGCTATGCCGCAGCAGGCCGGACAGCGCCGGACGCGGCCGCACCTGTTTGACCGACGTTTCGCCCAGATCCTGAGCCAGACAGTACAGCACCGGATCCTCCCGCCAGTTGGGAAAACGCATCTGCAGGTGGGACAGCCATTTCGCACGATGAACCTGACCGGCGTCCGTACGCAACAGATAGAGCAGTGCAATGGCGTAGCTTTTGACATCGCGCGTGCTGTCCGCCAGCGTGGAAATTTCCACGGTAAACTCTCTGGGGTACAGCGCGTAGGCGGTCTCCAGCGCCGCACGCTGCAGCGAGGGATAGGGAGGTTGCGACTGTGCCAACACCTGCTGCAGCGCCCCCTTTCCGGTGTCGGAACGATAGGCCAACAGCTCCATGGCCCAAAAAGCGGTGACCCAGCGATAGGGGCCGGTGGCGATCAATCCCATTCTAAATGGATATTCAATGTTCTCTTGGATCATTCGCTGCCGGTAATCCCGCCGTTCGGAGCGGACAAACGACGACAGCACAGTGGAGTCGTCCTGCTTTGACGTGCGCACCGATTCCACTGCAACGGCGGTGAGCCGGCGTGTAAGAAAAGCGTCGTAGCTCAGCATCACCCTGGCGTCATACGCCGCACAATTGATCCAGCCCTCCTCCTCGCCGCGTTGATTTCTCTCCCAATAGGTCGGATACCTTCCGCTTTTTGCGTCCTGTGCCCTGGTCATGGTGTTGGCCAGCTGCCTCGCCTTGGCCAGATAGAGCGAATCACCGGTGGTCCGCCCGGCGGTGAGAAACAGCTGTATCAATTTCGCCGCGCTGGCGTCGATGGGCACATAATACGCATACTGCTCGAGCACACAGGGGGTGATCCACTGATCCGTGCGCCACTGCTTCTGCGGCATGGGTTTTTCCCAGACAACGAACTGGTCCTCGGCGAAACGGACCAGTTCCTTGGCCAAATCGAGATACCGGGGATCGTGAGCCTGGCGCTCAAACAGATAGATCGCAAAGGAGGCGGGCAAATGCTTGCTGAGATTGTGATAGGGTTTGCTCGCTGCCACATCTTCAAATTGCCCCTCCCAATTGAACGTTCGCGCCGGACCCTCCATCACGTAGCGGAACGCCCGTTCTTTGCTCTCCCTGTATGTATCGATGTGATAGTGCTGCTGCAACCGTTCGAACAATTCGATCATTGCCACCGGGATGCACAGATTTTCGCCGGCACTCATGCCGTTCCGCAGCATTTTCAGCGGCCAGGCGCCGTTGGCGAGCTGCAGCCGAGCATAGGTGTCGGCGATGCGCAGAACAGCTTGCAGATAGTTCCTCTCGCCACAGGCATCATAGAGATCCAGATAGGCCATGGCCGCTTCCGCGGGATAGATCAACATGAATTGTCCGCTGTACGCCCGGGCGGTTAATTTCGTCCCCTGATAAGTCGGCGGAA
>JAKJDB010000356.1 GCA_022706175.1 Candidatus Zhuqueibacterota bacterium
TTAGCCGCCGCATCGTGACTTTCAGGATACGGTTGTGCAGGACATTGTAGCTCAACTCGTCAAAGTCGCAGGGCAGCCTGCCGGTCGCCATGGCATTGGTTTGGACGGACTCCTGGAAACAAATCCGTCCCCGCAACCGGCCTGTCCACTCGTGCTGCGACACGTAGCCACGATCAAACCCCCGTTTGAGCAGGTGGTTGGCGCCGTTGATGAGCACCCGGGCGAAAAGGTCGGCAAGGGTGGTCGTATCGATAGCCTCCACGGCGACGACATCTTTTTCAGCCAGCTTGTCCCAGGCGTAGCACAGCAGGTAGTAGATGTTTTGGATCGGGATATGCACGACGGAACTCACGCAAGCAGCATGGATCGTTGTTCTTTTACCTTCTGTTCATTGTCGAACCAGTATTCCTGGATCAATGGCACGATTTCCGACTCGATTACCCGGCGATACCAGTCGTCGTCCGGTTTGATGCCGTTCCGGGGACAGAAATAGCTGTGCCCGATCTGGTATTCGGGGCCAAGGTTCTTGGTGTCCGCCGCGATGACCTCGTTCAGGGCATTCATCCTGGCGATGATCTTGTTCACCAACGCTGGTTTTGCACCGGATTCGGTAAGGAACGCTCGAAATGCCTCGCTCGAAAACTCGGGCCGGAGCGTGATGAACCGGAATCGTCGCCGCAGGGCATAGTCCACCATCGCCAGTGAGCGGTCGGCGGTGTTCATCATGCCGATCAGATGCAGGTTCTCCGGAATGTAGAATTTCTCGTCGGCGTCCTGGGAGTAAGTCAGCGGGATGGCGTGTTCCTTACCGCGTTTGTCCGGCTCGATCAGCATCATCAGCTCGCCGAAGATTTTGCTGAGGTTGCCGCGATTGATCTCGTCGATGATGAAGACATAGGGTTGCCCCTCGTCGCGCTGCGCCCGCCGGCAGAACTGGTGGAAAATCCCATACTTCAGGTCAAAATGGCCCTTGGGCGTCGGGCGGAAGCCCTGGATAAAGTCTTCGTAGGAATAGGATTGGTGGAACTGGATAACCTCGATTCGTTGAGGGTCGTTTGATCCGATCAGCGCGTAGGCGAGTCGCCTGGCAATGTAGGTCTTGCCGACGCCGGGCGCGCCCTGGAGAACGACGTTCTTCTTCTCCTTCAAAGCCGCTAGTATCTCGTCGAACATGGACTCTGCCAGGAACAGCCCCTTCATCGCTTTCGTTTTATCATAGGTTTCGACCTTGATCGGCGCCGCGATGTTCGTCTCGTCAATCAGGCTGCGGATGATTTCATATTCCTGCTCCGTCAGCTTGAACAGGCTTCCCTGGTTGTTGATGAGCGGCTCGCTGTTCGCCAGGTCGGGATTGGCCTGCAGCGTCTCGTAGGGGATGGGCTTTACCAGCTGCTCGATCTTCTCGAACTCGATCTCCTCGCCGTTCCCGGTCTGGGACAGGCCCCTGGTTATCCTGCAGACCGCAACCACTTCCTTCTGCGGGCTGGTCACGTACCCGATGACCAGGTCGCCTGGCTTCACTTCCTGGAAATAGCGGTATTTCTGGCGCTTGTTTCCCTTCTCATTGTGCGACGTATAGGTTTGTTTTTCGCCAACCGGTGCATCCTCGAAATTCCAAATCTTTGGATTTGCGTTCAACCACCAGTAGGCAACGCCCGGTGGCGGCGGTGCTACGTCGCCGGGTTCTGGTTCCGCTACCATCTTTAATCCAACTTTGCCGGCGATCAGTTCGACGAAGCCTTGATATGGCGTGATATCCGTAAGGGTTTTCAACGCCATCTTGCTCTCCTCCGGCATTTCCCATTCGCCTTTGGCCAGCCACTTTACCTTGCGGACGTGTTTGTATTGCGTCCGGGTCGCGTCGAACTCATAGTCGCCCTCGACAACGCCATAGCCAAGCAACTTGGCGAAACCCTGCTTGGCGAAAATAATGTCTCCCACTTTAATTTGATGAACGAACTGCCAACAGGCGTGAGCATCGTTCTTTTTTGATGAATCGCCGGGCCAGAGCTTCTGGATCTTTTTGCGGATCTCGTCCTTGTCTTTGAACTGGCGGAGATCGGAGGTCTCGTCCCAGCCGATGGCAGCGATACCTTGTTTATAGAACTCCTCCCAGCGCTCACCGCCCGTTCCCGTTGACAATGTCCAATACTGGCGACCTGCACTCTCGGCTGGTGTTTGTGGTGGTGTCCCAGGCAGAGCACCGTCATCACCTTCATCCTCCGCATCAGCCCCATCTTCGTAGGTGCCGGGGCAAACGCACCAGATGAACGACTGCACGTCCACCCAGTCCGCGGGCTTTTGCGGTTCCAGCGCCTTCCAGAACGCCCGCCCAAATTCGATCAGGCTGTGCAGTTTGTCCGCATCGGGTCGGCCTGACGGCAACTCGTGCTCCAGCTCGTCGCTCAACTTGCGATAAAAACTAATTTTGACCGGAAAGAAGTCTTGAGGCCGCAACGCCCACAGCAGCACCGACAGCGCATCCCAGGAGGGCTTGAGGTTATGCCGGGCGCAGGCGTCAAACAAATCACGAGTGCTTTCCGGTCCCTGGTATGGTGCGGACGTAGCCCGGAGGTATTCCCGCACAACATCGCAAATGGCCTGGTCGGTTTCGCCAAGGGTCTTGTTCCAGGCGTGGAAGCTGACGAGATTAGAGGTCAACACCCGCACGATTTCCTTTGCGGCCTTGGCGCCCTGACCCTCTTCGACCAGTGCCGACAGCTTGTCGGCCCCCAGCTCTTGCTGAAACTTTTTCAGGATCGCCCGTTTGTAGCCCGTCTCGCTGTCCGCCAAATCGCCTGGATGCTGGAAATCAGTAAAGCCCTTGATGACTTTATGGAACCGGCCCCAAAGAATCTGCATTCGCGCCGGGCTCAAGTCGAGATTGGTCTGGCTCGGTGTGGCGAACAGATGGGCCTCGTGGGAGATCTGCGGAAAGTTGCTCCCGAATTTTTCGGTCATTTCGCTCAACCATTGCCGGTAACTCTGGTAATTCTCCGGCTTGGTCGTAATGCCCCTGGACTTGCCATAGGTTATGGTTTTACTGTCGGCGGAAAGGAACTTTTCCGGGTTGATCCAGAACAGACCGATGGTCAGGCTAGCCATCCCCACCAGCGGAAGATTCAGACATTGATCGAAAGCATCCGCGCCCACCTGCTCAACGCTCCCATCCGCCGCCAATGAGGCGATTTGCCATAGACGCTCCACATGGTCTTTCTCCCGGTCTTTGGCCCAGGGCATAAACCAACTGCGCATGGGGTGCAGGACGGGGATACCGTTGAAATCATTTGGCGCCGGGGATTTCAAATTCCACCGCGTCTTGAGGAATCTCCAGTTCTTGCGGCGGTTCTCATCTGTTATCCCTCGGTTAAACGAGGCCAGGAAACTAAACGGATCAATCTCCGCGAGCGGGATGGCCTGGCTGTTCGCGCCTTTGTCGTTAAGGTTGATCACATTGAGGTCTTGCTGCGCCATTTCATGCAGGATTGTCAACAGTTCCTTCTGATTTTGGCGATGCTCCAGAATTCGGTGAATCGTTTCGCGGTGTATGGGTACCCAGCTAAACATAAACTCTCTTTCTGAATAAGGTGAAGCCGTTTTGATATGGGACTGTGGCATTAATTTCATTTAGGGAATTAGATTTTCATGATACATTCCCCCTCGTCACCAAGCTCTGCTTCGCCTTCGTGGTCCTCTCTTTAGCAGCGCTCGACAAACCTGCTCCCATCAATAATAGAAGCCCCGGGCGATGAATGCTAAGAGTATTATCCCAATTTTTTCTTTAAATGATTATGGGATGAATAGGGAATTCGCCTTTCGTGTTGCAGTCGTCCGACTACGACACCGGGCGACACGTGTAAATGCTGGGCAAAGCGAAAGATGCTTGGTTCGGAAAAATCTTTTTCTGCTAGAAATTGATTAAATGCTTTCTCCGGGATAAGAACATTTGTCGCAAAATGATTTGCAGCCTGTTCCTCTTCGGATATATTTTTCTCTTCATCCGAATGGATGACGACAGATTTTATCTTCATTTGTAGCACATGCCCGGCTTCGTGAAAAAAGGAGAACCAAAAGTGATCATCAGTTTTACCGCGAAAACTTAGCTGGATGATGGCCCGTTTACCGTTCAACCATCGGGTTGCCGCATAGGCATGAGTGCCTGGCAGCTCCGGG
>JAKJDB010000357.1 GCA_022706175.1 Candidatus Zhuqueibacterota bacterium
TAATTTCAGCTTGTGGGCATGGGCGACTTGAGCGAGTCCGCCCACATACTCTTGCGCCACTCGATCGGCCACCAATCGGCGAATGTCCCACAGAAAACGATCAGACTGCTCTGCCGAGGCGATGATGCGGCCGCTGAGAACCGGCAGCCACATGACCGGATCATATCCATATTGCTGAATAAACGCCTGGCGAAAATCGTCGGTCCAGTTCTGCGAACCCATCTCATAGCTGTCCGCCACAATATGCGTGAGGGACCGGCGTTGATCCGGCGGCAATCGTTTGAGCAACTCGCCGACATAGGCGTTAAAATGATGCTCGGCCGCCAGGTGGTTCATTTTGTCGACCTCCAGTCCGGTGGCCTCCGGGGAAGCCGGGGAGTTCTGGACGCCGGTAGGCGCCATGCCGGTGCGCAAAAGGATCCACTCCCCTTCCGGCACATCCCAGGTGAGGATGCCGTCCGCCTGCAGACAGTTGCTGATATTCCGCACCTGACCGGGAGAAACGATCAACTCCTCAGCTTCCGGCTCTTGTGGGCGAGGCCAGAGATAAGCATCCCACAGCGGTTGGGGAGAAGAAAACATTTTACCCAGCTGTTTTTCAACGTATCGCTCCACACGTGCGGCAGCGGAGAGATGAATCTCAGCCAAACCTGCCTTTCCCCTGATGTTGTGGAACAGCACTCTGAATTCACGGCCGGTTTGTGCGGAGAACGTTTCGACCACAGCGCCTTGAACTATAGGTCCCACCTGAACGCTGGGATTAGAGCGATCATAAGCAAACTGTTTGACGCTGCGCCACGAACCGCCCTCGCTCTGCACCTGCAGGTCGCACTCTGCTTTGAATGCAAAGGGGCCGGGATAGATGGACAGGCTCCTTGCCGTCATTGGACGAAGGAGCGAGATCTCCACGGATAGAGTGTCTGCGGTCTGCCCGTCCGGAGTTTGGAATGAGGCGGCGCTGTTCGGATCTGCGTCAAACCACTTGTCAACGGATGCAACGGCCGGCACGGTGCGGATTTTGGGCGCATACGTCGCCAACCCGTCGTCGTCGGCCTGAGGGGTGGGAAAGGCCAGCACTGCGATGTCCTGAAAGGACGCGGCAGGCGCCGGAAGGCGCTGCTGAAAATGCATCGGCCCCTTGACCCGTGTCTCCGAATAGGTCACATAACGCATCGATTTCTCCGGCGGAATCCATGGGCCGCCGGATTGGCTCCATCCCGGACAGTTGAACAGGCCGATGTTTACGCCCAGGCGGCCGCCCTCGCGCACCGCATGCTCGACCATTTCCCACCATTCCGGGGTGAGCGCTTTGACCGAGCCCTGGACTGTGTTTTCCAGATGAATGTTGCCGATAAACGCTTCGCCGATGCCGATGGACGCCATGGCCTCCAGATCCCGAGTGATGCCCTCACGGGAAATGTTGTCGGTGATCCAATACCAATAGACCCAGGGTTTTGTCGACTCGGGAGGATGATGAAATCCCTGGATCAGCGAGGGCTCCCGGCTGCAGGAAAACAGAGTGAGGATCATCAGGCCGGCGGCGGTGAATCGGATCTTGTTCATCTCGTTATCTCCTGCCTCTGTAGACTGTTACACCCGGGATGCGACCGAAGCGTTGTCCTGCGGGGAAAAATGATTGATCGTTCAGAACCCGTCCGCAAGGAATCTGCCGTCGCTGCAACCGCATCTCAGCGTTCCTCCGGTCGTTGGAACACCTCACGGATGGCCTGCAGATATCGAGTTCCGTTTTTCAGGTCCGGCTCCAGATAGCTGCTCTCGGTCCATTCGTTCCAGGCGTTGATGGTGATGATGCGCGGCTGCGTGCGGTCGCCGGCGAGCCGGTCCCGCGTCAGGCGCAGCGCCTCTTTGAATTGTTCCGGCGTATTTTCGCCGATGGTGTTGGTAAAGGGATAGCCGAAATCACCATACGCTCCATCGTCAACGGTCCGCGGACTTGGATCCCATCCCATGGAGACATTGGGAAAATAGGGAAGGCTGGTGCGGCCGAGCGTTTTTTCCCAGTACGCCAGATAACGCTCACGGACAAAGGGATAGGGGGTTTGCAGCTGCGGCAGGGAGACGTGATGCACCCAGACATAGGAGGTGATGGAATCAAATCCCAACTCTTCGACCAGCCGCCACGGATCCACGGGCGCATTTTCGCCGGGCAAAATGGGTTGTCCCCACACCACAGCGTTCAGATGCAATCCCAGCAGTCCGGCGGCCTGCACGCGGCGGCGGAATTCATCCAGCGCCTTTCTGGTAGCTTGGACCGAACCAAAGCTTTCCAGAAGCCGGGTGAGTTCATAGATGGAGAAATAGGGTTTGCCGTCGATGAGCCAGTAGCCGGGCTGCGAAAAATAATCAGCGATCAGATGCTGGACCATGGTTTCAAAAGTAACGGGCGTGATCCTTCCGGGATAGAGCAACGGGGCGGTGGTCCCTTTGCGATGCGGCATGATGTCGACCCAATCATGATTCGCCCACATCAGGGCGAATTTCATTCGCCGGCGATTGCCGGCCTGCAGGAAACCCCGGTTCAGGCAACGGTCAAGAAACGGGCCGTCGTCGTAATAATACCAGTCGAAAATAAACACATCGATGTTGTGATCAGCGGCGGCGTCGATTTTGCGCGCCATGACCTGCGGATCGGATTCGTCCTCATATCCCCAAAGCGGCACGTTGGGCTGTTGATGGCCGGGAAATCGCGGTACGGCCTTGCGAACCAGATCCCATTCACTCCATCCCTCGCCCTTATTTTTTTCGTTGCGCGGATCTCCGGGGTGATAATTTGGAAAATAGTAGCAGGCGACGGTGAAGCGGTTTGAATCCACCGGCCGCATATTCTGCCGATCGGTACAGCGGAGGGCCGGGCACATTGCCAGCAGAGCGAAGAGATAGAGAATGGATTTCACGAGACTCCCTGTCTTTTTGTGGATCTCCTGGGAACGAGCGGATCGCAAGGAGATGAACGTTCAACCGTGGAAACTGCGCTGACGTGAGGCAAGATGGTCTGCGACGGATGGAATGTTCAGGTTAAGAATCAGCGTCACGATCGCCGACCATCCGGCGGTATCGCATCAACGCTTCGATGTAATAGTAATCGGCGTAGGTCAGAGGAACATCCACCTCGCTGTTGTGCGGTTTATGGCCCACGCCGTGCATGAGCAAAAAACAGCCGTTCTCGCCCGGTTTCGCAAAATAGCGCGGTGTGGAAAGGCTGCGAATCTGCTTTTCAGCGAAACGGTGATAGCGCTGACGCTGATCCCGGTCGCTGAACGAACCCAGCTCGAGCAAGGCGGACGCCATGATGGCGGCGGCAGATGCATCGCGTTCCGCGTTGGGAATGCCCGGGGCATTGAAATCCCAGTAGGGAATGCCGTCAGCCGGCATGGCAGGATGAGCGATGAGAAAATCAGCGATCTTGTGCGCCTGATCGAGATAGCGCGACACGCCGGTTTCGCGATACAGCATGGTGAACCCGTACAATCCCCACGCCTGACCGCGCGCCCAGGCCGACTCGTCAAAGGCGCCCTGCGCGGTATTTTTCACCTGCACGCGTCCGGTCAGAGTATCATAAGAGACCACATGATAGCTGCTGTAATCAGGACGATAATGTTCGGCCATGGTGCGATCGGCATGACGGATGCAGACCGCGACAAATGTGGAATCGCCGGTCTGCTTGAACGCCCACATGAGCAATTCAAGGTTCATCATATTGTCGATGATCACCGGGTACTGCCACTTTTCATTCTTTTGCCATGATTGGATGCAACCGATCAGGGGATTAAAGCGGGAGATCAGGGAGCGTGCGCCGGTCAACAGCACATTCCGGTAACGGGGCTCTTTCGTGAGCCGGTAGCCGTTGCCGAAACTGCAGTACAGCATAAAACCGAGATCATGCGTGGAGGTGTTATACTGTTCATTTTCCACTTTGCCGGTGAACCGCCGGGCCATCTCCATGCGAACGGGATCGCGGTCAAATTCATAGAGTTGCCACAGAGAACCGGGGATAAAACCGCTTGTCCACCACTGCGGCGGCGCAAAAACCCGTTTTCCGTCCGGGGTCACTGTGCGCGGAAGATGGACGTTGTCCACCGTCTCAGCGGCCAGAGCATCGTACTGCCGGGCGCTCAGAGTCAACTGACGGTCGACCAGTTGAACCATCGAG
>JAKJDB010000358.1 GCA_022706175.1 Candidatus Zhuqueibacterota bacterium
CCCGCCAAGCCGGCGGCCAATCCACCGGCAGCGAGTTCATCCCTTGCGCGCGGCCTGGCAGCGATACAAAATAGTGAAAAAAGCGCAGACACTCAATAAAAAAATTATTCTGCCCTTCGAGGCAGATCAGAGGCCGCTGAACGGAACCGGCGCTCCGTCCGGCGGCAGCGCTCTTCAGTCCGGTTCTACTCTACATAAACGCCCATGCGGCTGAACTTTTCCATACGCTGTTTCACCAGCCGGGTGGCTGAGATTCTGCGCAGGCCGGCCAGTTCCTGCAGCAAGGCCTGTTTGAGCAATTGCGCCGCCGCCTCGGGATGAGCGTGCGCGCCGCCTTCCGGCTCTTTGATAATCTTGTCGATAATCCCCATCTGCAGCAGATCGGCGGGCGCGACCCGCATGGCCTCTGCCGCCTGTGGTGCGTTGGCCGCATTGCGGTAAAGAATAGCGGCGCACCCTTCCGGCGTGATGACCGAGTACCAGGTGTTTTCCATCATCAGAATCCGGTCGCCGACGCCGATGCCGAGCGCTCCGCCGCTGGCCCCTTCACCGATCACCGCCACGATGATCGGTGTAGGCAGATGCGCCATCTCAAAGAGGTTGCGCGCAATGGCTTCCGCCTGGCCGCGCTCCTCAGCGCCGATGCCCGGATACGCGCCCGGCGTGTCGATCAGACAGATCACCGGCCGTTTAAACCGGGCAGCCAGTTTCATCAGCCGCAGCGCTTTGCGATAGCCCTCCGGATGCGGCATGCCAAAGTTACGACGGAGCTTTTCCTTGGTCTCGCGCGCTTTTTGATGGCCGATCACCACCACAGGCTGTTGCTCCAAACGGCCGATGCCGGCGACGATGGCCGGGTCATCACCGAAGAAACGGTCGCCGTGCAGTTCAATGAAATCGGTGATCATCGCCTCGATGTAATCCAGCGTGTACGGCCGGTTGGGGTGACGGGCCAACTGCACCCGCTGCCAGCGCGTCAATTTCGCATAGATCTGGGTGCGCAAGCGCACGACTTGCGCTTCGAGCTTTTTAATCTCTTTTGCGGCAACAGCGTCCTCCGGCTTGCTCTGGTCGCGCAGTTCGGCGATGCGGGCTTCAAGCTCCCGGATGGGCTTTTCAAAGTCCAACACAAACTGGTTCATATCACCTCTTCAAAGTGTGCAGCACGGTTTGAAAAATAATCTCCAGGTCCAGCCACACCGAATAATTTTTCATATAGTACAACTGCAGTCGTTCACGATCGCTGCCGGTCAGGCCGTTGTCCTGCTGCAGCCGTTCCAGGCCGGTCCATCCGGGCTTGAGCAACGGCGGCTGCATGGAGGGCGTCGGCGCCGCCGGCAGGGCGCAGCCCACCATGCTCATGTCCCCTTTGAACACAGACCACCACAGCAGGGAAGGACCCGGCCTGCGGCGATCCGGCGTATCGGAAAAACGCCAGAGAGTGAAAGGACGGCCCTGAACACCGGCATAGACGTTCGCTTCGAGCCGCCGCTTCTCCACCAGTCGGCTCCACAGATACCGCGGGCTTAAAGTCAGCAACAGCAGGAAGGACAGCACGATGTCCAGGCTGCGTTTCAGCCAGCGGTTGCCCGCCTCGTGGAGCCGGTACTCGACTTCGAGAAACGGCAGATCGTCCACATAATCCACGGACGCCTTGCCGATGATCACGTCCATGGCCGGCGGAATCCATTTAAAGGTCACCGGCCGACCGTGGTCTGCGGAGATGATGGACAGAATTCGAAAGTTGGCGATCCGTTCGGTGGCAAAGATCACCTGTTGAATCTTTTTCTGTCGAATCACCTCCGCGATCTGATCGATGTCGCCCAGCACCGGCACGCCGCTGATCTGCGGGAGCGGCTCCGTTTCGCCGGCCAGAATGAGGCCTGTCACCCTATAGCGGTTTTCCAGGCGCAGCCGCAGCCGACGCAGCAGTTCCTCGGCGCCGTCCGCATCCATCACCAGCAAGGTTTGCGGATGAAGAAAGCGACTGCCCCGCACCCCCTGCAGGTAATGGACGTTGATATGGGCCATTACTTTGAACAACAATCGCCAGCCCGGCAGGGCGACCAGATTCAGCACTCCGGCGTAGAGGACCACCAGCCGGGAAAATCCGATATCCTTGAAAAAAAAAGTCAAGGCGCTGTTGACGATCCAGCCGAGGACCACAGCGGAGCCGGCTTTCACATAGCTGAAGGGATGTCGCTGATAGACCTCATGCCTGGCCAGCAGCAGCAGCCAGATCAGACTGTACAGCACATGGACGATGATAAAGCTCTTCCATGGGAACAGCGGTTGAAACCGGCCGTAGATGGCCAGAGCCAGATTGACCGTCATAAAAGCCAGATCCACAGCGGGGAACGCGATCATGCGCGCCAGCGCAGAGAGATGGGCGAGCAGAGAGCGCACGCGAATGGCCACCAGCAGAATCCACATGGGGATCAGGGCGCGGCCTTTATCCAGATGTTTGTGGACGAAAAGCCGCATGGCCTGATAAAAAAGGCTGCGCTGTTCAAACGGGCTCTTTTTCGAGCTCTCCCCTTTAAAATGGATGATCCGCGTGTCCGGGACATAATAGATCCTCCACCCTTTTTCACGGATGCGAAAGCAATAGTCGAGATCCTCGCCGTACATGAAAAAGGCCTCATCGAGAAAACCGACCTGCTCGAAAACGGCGCGCCGGAACATCATGAACGAGCCGGAAATCGCCTCCACTTCCGCCGCCAGGTCTGGATCGAGATAGGTCAGATTGTAGCGGCCAAAGAACCGGCTTTTTGGGAAAAGCGCAGCCAGGCCGGAGATCTTGCCGAACGCGACCCACGGGGTGGGGAAACTGCGGCGGCAGGCCAGCTGTAGAGAGCCGTCGGGATTAAGCACCTTGCAACCCGCGGCGCCGGCCTCCGGATGGCGGTCAAAGAACTCCACCATGGATGAAAACGTCTTTTCTTCAACAATGGTGTCCGGATTGAGCAGACAGATAAAGTCGCCGCGGCATTGCGCCAGCGCCTGATTATTGGCTTTGGCGAATCCGACGTTGGAACGATTGACCAGCAGATGGACCTGGGGAAACATGGTACGGATAAAGTCCGCGCTGCCGTCGGTCGAAGCGTTATCTACGACCCAGATCTCATGCGGTAAACCGGACAAAGCGCTGAGCGTAGATTTGATCGCCTGCTCAAGAAACTCACGAACATTATAGTTGACAATGACGACGCTGAGGGTAATCGACTGGCTCATTCCATTACATTTTTTTTAAAACCGTCGTTGCAACAGACCGCTCATCCGCACATGGAACGCTCACGCTATAAACCCGACGACAGGTCCGTCGCGCACATCTTTGAGTCGGCCGGCCTTGGGGCCCGCGGCGAATAGACACGGCATCAGCGCAACCACTGATCCAGGTTCTGTTCGATAAAATCGTCGTCGTTCAGATCCGGATACAGCCGGTACACCCGTTCAATCTCTCTGCGCTGGCCCTCATCCAGGGTGAGCGCTTTATGCAGCGTCCAGATGGCATCCAGCAGTCCCTGGCGCTTAAGCACATAATGCAGGCCGATGATGCAGCCGCGAAAATCATTGACCACATCAAAAAAAGCGCCGTTGCAGTCCGTCACCCGCGGCGCCAGGGCGAGAAGCTCCTGAGTCAGCCGGGTCTCGCCGCTGCGCCATTTTTTGATTTTATCCAGCAGACGCACCGCCTGTCTGGTCCAGACCGCCCAGTGACCGAGCAATCCGCCGGCCATCTGCAACGTCACCACGCCGGAGGCGGTCGGAATTTTAAACGGGGTCATCAGATCCTGCACGATATGGTCGTCGTTGCCGGTGTACAGCGCGATCTCTTTCGCCCGGCCGGATTGGGCGACGCCGTGAAGCACATCCAGGGTGCGATACTGATTGAACGGCGCGATCTTGATGGCGACCACATTCTCGATCTCGGCAAAACCGCGCCAGAAATCCCGATCCAGCACGCGTCCACCGACCGAAGGTTGCAGGTAAAACCCCATCAGGGGGATGATCTTGGCGATCTGTTGACAATGGCTCAGCAGGCTCTTGTTGTCCACATATTGAAACGCCGACAGGCTCAACAGCGCCGCGTGGTATCCCAGGCCCGCCGCCCATTCCGCCTCACGGACCGCATGATTGGTCAAACCGATGACGCCG
>JAKJDB010000359.1 GCA_022706175.1 Candidatus Zhuqueibacterota bacterium
CTGAGAGCTCGGCCGGCCGGTGGTGTTTGCGCAGCGCCAGTCCCATCAGGTCCAGCAGCTCCTCAGCCCGCTGTCTCCGTTTGGCCCTGCTCTCACCGGCAAACACCATCGGCAGCTCTACGTTTTCCACAGCAGTGCGCGAGGGGATCAGATTGAAGGACTGAAAGATCATCCCCACCGTATTCCTCCGGTGCTGCGCCAGGGATTCCTGGTCCATGACCGTCAGGTCGCGTCCCCGCACTTTGATCTGTCCGGTGGTGGCGTTGTCCAGTCCGCCGATGATGTTGAGCAGCGTCGATTTTCCCGAGCCCGAGCGGCCCACCAGGGAGATGAACTCCCCGGCCTCGACGGCAAACGAAACACCGGCCAGAGCCGCCACCGCTGTTTCGCCCTTGCGATACTGTTTGCCAAGGTTGATGGCTTCAATCAGAACAGCCACTCTTCTCTCCCTTTTGTATCTCCTACGTAAGGCAACCGGACCGGGTTTCGCCTTTTTCTCAAAGCAGCCCAAGCGGTGGAATGAGAACCGCGCACGGCCTTGCGAGCCGTTCGTTTTTACGCAACCCTCGCCGCCGGAAAATGATGCTTGCATTTTTCCCGGTGATTGAATAATTTTCCGCACACACGGGGAGGACTCCATGGATTTTTTCGCTCTGGCCGGCCCGATCCTGGCGCTGGTGCTCGCCGCTCTGCTGCTGCTCGCAGCCTTGACTCTGTGGGTGGTCCGGTGGATGGGGAAAAAATTTCGCGCCATGAGCGGGTGGGACAATCTTGCCCAAGCGTTTCCCGGGCCTGTAGAGACGCCGGCCGGGACGCGCAGCGGTCCGGTCAAAGTCGGCGCCGTCTATTTCCGCTACGGAGCGCGCTTCTGTCCCACAGACCAGGGATTTTTTCTGGTTTTTCACAGCGTCTATCATTATCCCCCTTTACTCATACCTTGGCAGGCTCTGCAAAATCCACGGCCGGCGATCCTGTTCTGGCGATCAGCACGCTGCCTGGAGGTCGGCAATCCCACGATCACCACCTTGACCGTCCTTGAAGACACCTGGCGCTGGATGGAGCCACTTCATCAGGCGATAAAAAATTAAGTCGTCTTTTATTCCGGTGTTACAAGATCATTCGTTTTACCTGCTGATCAAGCCTACCATGGATGTTATACGCAATTTGCCGGAATTTATCAATCATAAAGTTTTCCGAGGACACGAATTCAACAACTGTCCGCTGTTAATCCTTGCATCATCGGCGCAGAGTGTGGAAGAAAAACGATAAAAGGGCTGTTTGCAGCAGCCCTTTGTCGACGCGTGGCGTATGCGTTACTCTGTAATCTCCTCCAACTCTCCATCTTTGATGCGGAACCGGGTCGCGGCGGGATCATAGACCTGGAAGCACCAGGCGGTCCAATCAGCGCCGGACGCCGGCCTGATCAGCGTGCCTTCGGGAAGAGCGAGATCGATATCGAGCGTCGAACCATTCCATGGACTGCCCTCGGGCAGACTGAAATATTCATCCAGATAGAGCGTGTCACGCGAGACCTTCCAGCCAAAGTCGATCGATCGCGCGTTTTTCAAAGCCTGGGCAAGAGATTTGCTGTAAGCGGTCTTTTCCACCGATATCCAGCCGGAGGGTGCATCACTTCCGTGAATGCTCAGCTCGGGCGTGCAGAAAAGCTGTTTGGCAGACGATTTGAACAAAAAGGTAAAAGAACCCACCGCCGCCTTGCCATCGTTTCCCGTCTCTGCTGCTTTTTTCAACGGCGCAATCCACAGCGTTCGGGGAACCGCGTCCAGCTTGACCCTCTCTACCGTTTGATCGTGATTGGCATACATGGAAAGCCGCAGAGCAAGCAGCACAGCCAGGGCGCATAAGGCGGCGATCCAGACGACGAATACGATCGCCTTGAACACCTTGGAACACGCACCGATGCGGAAGATCAGTTTGACGCCGAGGTAGGTGAGCGCGGCTAATGGAACGAGGATCACGATCGCGGTGAGCATCAGCACACTCTGAGCCAGATCGCCGCCCAAGACAATGGACAGCAACATCGGAATGTTCTGCACATCCGGTTCGATCAGCGATCGCACGATGGAAGTATCGTGGAAAGAAAGCACAGCCGCAGACAGAAACAGCAGAATGAAACCGAAAACCGTGAACAGGGCGCCCAGACAGACCGATGCGATTCTGAACAAGCTCATCATGACCCTGCTGAATGCTCGGCCGCAGAGCGAAAGCGCTTTACCGGCTCGTGCAGAAAAACAGTCGGGATCATACAACGGCCTGCGCGCTACGGCTGCTTCGCCCCGTTCTGTTGCGTTTTCGGCATTAAACTCTTCCGGCGCCCCCATGATATCGATCATATGGTCTACCATCTCTCGGCTGACCAGACGGGGAGGATCTTCGCCGCCGCCAAAAATCTCGGCAATACGGGTCTCGATGTCGGCGATGGTTTCCTCGCCGCCCTGCTCCGCCTTCACCCGGTCGGAGACATGCTCCAGATAACGCGAAAGGATCGTGAAAGCATCCTCGTCGATGCGAAACAGCTGCCCGGCGATGTTGATATTGATGTTTTTTTTCATGACGGCCCGCCTATTTTTTTCCGCGTATCTGATCGACTGAATCGACGAGCTCCACCCAGGCTCTGTCAAGGTCTGCGAGATAACTTTTGCCCAGCTCGGTGAGCTCATAGTATTTGCGCGGAGGGCCTTGGGGCGACTCTTCCCAGCGGTAGCTGAGCAGCCCGGCGTTTTTCTGCCGGGTGAGCAAAGGGTAAAGCGTTCCTTCCACAACGATCAGCTCAGCCTTACGCAGCTCGTTGATGATGTCTACGGCGTAGGAGGAGCTTCTTGAAAGGATGGCCAGGATGCAGTACTCCAGAATGCCCTTGCGCATCTGTGCTTTTGTATTGTCGGTATTCATGATAGTGTTTTCACCCGCCTATTGAAATGATAGGAATGAGATTAGAGCTTCATCCGCTGCCTGACCGTCTGATACTCGTTCTTGACGATCCCTTTGATGTTGGCGATGGTCACCGGTTCGCCCCTCATCTCCAGCTTTTGCGCCGAGGTCTTGGCCTCAGGCAGAACGATCCACAACACGAGATACAGGGCCAATCCGAACCCTCCGGCGAATAACAGTGCGACGAAAAGTATTCTGAATACCAGCGGGGGCCAGGAAAAGTAGGCCGCGATGCCGGAACAGACCCCGCCGAACAGCCGATGGTCATAATCGCGGTAAAACCGGCGCGATGAGGAAAATGAGAATTTATTGCCGCTGGTGCGGCCGACGGCCGTGCCAACGGCCGTACCGCTGTTGATGGCTTCCGGTGAACCCAGAATGGCAATCACCTGTTCCAAATCTTGCACGGTGATCACCTGCTTGTAGGGATTGAGCCGCATGGCGAAAAGGTCGGCCATCCTGCATTCGATGTCGTTGATGATTTCTGCTGCACCGGTCTCGTCAGCGAACTCTTTATCCAGCCGCGCCAGGTACTGCTGAAGGCGGGTATAGACCTCCTCCTCCAGGTGAAAAGAGCGGTCCCCAAGGCTGCTGTTGACGGTTATCTGCATGGCGTTTTCTTGCTACCTTTTATTACACATTATCTTTTTATAATAGAATATAATAACTTTTTAGATACTATGCAATACATATTAGTAAAATAATATAAATTTTTCGCACCTGAATCGAAATTTCAGCACTGACGACTTTACGAATTGTATGTTTTCACACAAGCTGGGAGCTTGGGAACGAGGGGAAAGAACGGAATACAATCCGAAGACCATGACAATCGTCGCGTGCGGATCGTCCGGAGATTGCTGCATTTCGTGTACTTTTGAAGACTGCGGCCGCAGTTTCATGATATGATCACTGGTGTGCAACTCACTTTCAGGTGATGACTGCTGATAACAGCATTATCCGCATCTATCGCGTTGCCGTCGGGTTTGATGGGTTGTTTCTTTTCAAAGAAAAAAAAGACGGAGAGGTATACCTGGGCAGTCTAACTATCGGAAAAAATGCTCTACTTCTTACATAACAATAATCTCCGACCACAGGGCGCGACCTGTCGACCAACCGCAGAATCCATCTTTTCTTTAGTTCCCAAGCTCTAGAGGGAACTCCCTACTGCTTTGCCGTAGAATGCGAAGCAGAGCTTCGCAGGTA
>JAKJDB010000005.1 GCA_022706175.1 Candidatus Zhuqueibacterota bacterium
GGGCACGATCACCGCCGCGTCGGCCCAGGCGGCGGAGCCGGCGTTGTCTTTGGGATCCTCCCTTTTCAGCACATTGGGAATGACATGGGGCACTGCGCCGCTGGCCTTCTGATCCAGCGCCAGGTCTTTGAGCCATTTGGTGTAAAAAGAGGCGACATTGGCGTTAAAGCAGGCGGTGCGACAGAACACCTGCGCATCGCCGGTCCAGCCCAGCCGCTCATCGCGCTGCGGACAATCCGTCGGCACATCGACGAAATTGCCGTGCTGTCCCCACTGGATGTTGTGCTGCAGCTGGTTCAACATGGGTTCTGAGCAGGAGAACTCGCCGCTCGGTTCATACCCGGAGCGCACCACCACGCCGGTCAGATTGATGTCGGTGAGGTCGCCGGGCGAATTCTGCACCCGCACAAAGCGGAAGCCGTGAAAAGTGAACCGCGGTTCATAGAGCTGTTCGCCGCTGCCGTCAAGGACAAATTCATCGGTCTGTTTGGCGGCGCGCAGGTTATCGAGATAGACGTTGCCGTCGCGGTCCAGCACTTCAAAGAATGTTAAACGCACCGTGGTGCCGGCCGGTCCGTTGACGCGCATGCGCACCCAGCCGACCATGTTCTGCCCCATATCCACCACGCTCTCGCCTTTGGGCGTCTTGAAGGCGCGCACAGCCTTGATCTCTGTGGCTTTGATGATCGGCGGGCCCTGCGGCGCTACCAGGGCAACCGGCGGCGTCGCTTTTATCCGCACCGGCTTCCACTCCTTGGCCGGATAGCCGGCGGCGCTCCACCCCTTTTTCTCCAGACGGCTGTCATAGCTTTCGCCATGATAAATATCGTTGGCAAGGATCGGGCCGATTGAACAGGCCCAGCTGTCGTCGGTGACCACCCAATCGGTGCTGCCGTCGCGGTAGAGAATGCGCATCTGCATGAGCAGCGCCGGGGTTTTGCCATAGGTGCCGCGCTGGCCGCTGAATCCCAGCGAGCCGCTGTACCAGCCGTCGCCCAACAAAACCCCCACCGCGTTGGCGCCGGGTTTAAGCAACGGGGCGATGTCATAGGTCTGATACTGCACCCGTTTATCGTACGCGGTCCACCCCGGTGTGAGCACCTGGTCGCCGACCTTTTTGCCGTTCAGCTCCATTTCATAGAGACCGAGGGCGGTCACATAGGCGCGGGCCGATACCACGCCGTTTTTTACGATAAACTCTTTGCGCAGCATCGGGCTGGGAGAACTAGTAGCGCCCTCAGCAGGCGGCTGCGCTTCGATCCACGACGCTTTCCAGTCGCTTTTCGCCAACAGGCCCATCTCCCAATAGGCGACCGCGCTCCACGGAGAAACCTTGGCCTTTTGGTCCCACACGCGCACCTGCCAGTAATAGCGTGTGCCCGATGTCAGAGCCGGACCATCATAGACCACATGGGTGGAAGCGTCCGAGGCTACCTTGCCGGAGTCCCAGATCAACTCTTTAGATTTCGTCAACGCCGCGGCGCTGGCTGCCACGCGGATCTGATACGCTGATTGACCGACGCCCCGCTGGTCCGACAACAACTGCCAAGACAGGCGTGGGTGCAATTCGTCAATGCCCATGGGATCCAACTTGTATTCGGTGGTAAGATGGGTGACGGTCAGATGGGATTTGCCGAACAACGCCACCGTGAAAACCAGCAACAGAATCAGGAACGGACACTTCATCGTTTATTCTCCATAGTGTAAGATGACTGAAGCGGATGGGGCGCCAGCCTGGGAGCGGCCGGAGGTTCGCTGAAAAACGTTAGACCATTTTTCGGCGCAGTTTGTTTTTCAAAAAATGGATGCGGCCGCGAACATGCTGCAGCATGGCCTTGTCCTTGGCGGTGATGGCCTCTTGTCGCCGTTTCTTCAGCAGGTGGATTTCGGATTTGATCTGTGTTTTTTCCGGTATCGCCGCATGATGATGCTCATGCGTATCGATGCCGAGCGCTTTGCAGAGGGCCACCAGCAGGTGTTCCTTGTTCAATTGCGTATAACCCTGCACGGCCTCGTGTTCAATGCCGGACGCGATCTGGCGCAGCTCGGCCACCGTCTTTTCTTTGAGCTCGTGATAAGTCATTGACATGGCAACCTCCATCAAGAAAAAGTTCGGAACAGACCAATGTCCTCACATCTGCCGATACAAGTTGACAATGCCCCAGCTTAAAGATAATTAAAGTCGTTCAATCTTGCAAGCGCTTATTTGCCCGGTCGCACAGCATCGGGCTGTTGTTTACAGCCGAGGGCGCTCCTGCCGCCGCTCGTCGACCGTCCCAGGCTGCCGCTCAGGGAAAGTTCACCTTGTACCGGTTTGATTCAAACGCGCTGATCAGCAACAGACCGGCGAGAAAGCCGCCCACATGGGCGAACCAGGCCACGCCGCCGCCGGCCGGCGAGGTGGTGACGCCGCTGAACACCTGCATAAAGAACCAGACGCCGAGAACGATCACGGCCGGAATTTTAAAAATTCGATAAATCCAAAAAAAGATCGGTATCAGCACATGGACATGCGCCCGGGGAAAACGCAGTGCATAGGCGCCCAGGACGCCCGAGATGGCGCCGCTGGCGCCGATCATCGGGATCTCGGAGGTGGTGGCAAAAACATAATGAGAAGCAAACGCCAAAACTCCGCAGATCAGATAAAAAAACAAAAAACGAATATGGCCGCACAGGGTTTCCACATTATCGCCAAAGATGAACAGATAGAGCATGTTCCCGGCGAGATGCATGAATCCGCCGTGCAAAAACATGGAGGTGAAAACGGTCTGCAGCTGCTGCCCCTGGGTGATCATAGCGGGCACCGCGCCCCAGGTGAAAACAAACTCCTCGGTCAAGCCGGGCGCCAGCGTGATTTGGCGGAGAAAGACCAACACATTGATCGCGATCAGAGCATACGTCACGACCGGCCGGCTGATGTGCGGGTTGTCGTCTTTAAGTGGAATCATCATTTCACCCAAAAGTTTGCGGATTTACGGCTGCGATTGCCGCAGCGGTCGCTGATCCGGCATTCGATCTCATGACGCCCTGGGGTCAGGGCTTGTTTGACCTGATAGCGCAGCGCCTCATCCTCAGGATCGTATTCGGCGATGACCATGCGGCCGTCGAGCAAAAGCTGCAGTTGCTCCTCGGAACCCATGCCGGCGACCTCGTCTTTGAACAGCGCGGTGATCAGAGGCGTACGGTCTGTGATCTGAGCGCCCGGCGCCGGGGACAGAGACAGGATGGCCGGCGGCTGCCGATCGCGAATCAGAACAAAGGCGCCCAGCCGCGTTGCCGTCCCGGAGACCATGGCTTCGCCCTGATCCCGACCCTGGCCGATGAAACTCCATTCATTCCTGCCGCGCGTCTTGAGATAAAGGCCGATGCCGCGCCGGCTGGTGTCCGTCGCGTTCGTGCGGATGGCCAGAGTGATTTTATCCGCCAGAGCCACATCCTCCGGCTCCACCATATAGACCGGTGAAACCATATCGTAGCGCGGCCGGCCGTTTGCCACCGAGGCATTGATGCGCACGAAAAGAGGCTTGAATAACGAGGCGGAGGTGAACTCGACCCGGCAGCGGCCGTCCTCGCTCTCCACCGTGTGCGACGAACCGACGGCCACCGCGTGATGATGAAGCCATTTGACTGCCAACGGCCGGGAAGCGGTATCATCCGCACGGCGAAGCTGCAGCTCCAACGGCGAGGGCTGACCGTGGTTGAGCGGCCAGCCGGCCAGATACCGTTTGGGCCCTATGCGCTCCAGCCGAATGCGCTGGCGCATCAGCGGCGAGGAGCGGCCCTCGAGCAGCATCTCCCCCTGCGGCTCGTGAGATAAAATGAATTCCAGCCGGCAATAGTCATCGTAATACTCCACATGCATTGTGACCTGCAGGGAATCGTCCGACGCAGGGGCTGCCCCTGCCGACTTGGCGCTTTGCCGTTCTACCAGCAGCTCGCCGGTTACGATGCTCTGGTTGCCCCAATAATCCTCCGTTTCGATGCGAAAGGGGTGGCTGCCCATGGGCAGGTTCACCACGCCGGCCGGCCGGCGCCAATCCAGGCCCAGTTTTTCCAGAATGGCGTAAAACCACCCGGTCATGGGAACCGGCTCATCAAATGCCGCCACGCCGCTATAGAGCTCGCCGCTTTGATAAAAATCCAATTCGTTGCCGTGATCACGAAAGAGTTTGTAAAAAAATCCCTTTCCCCCGGCCAGCAGGCGATAATCGCGGTCCAGATTCGCCTGCGGATTATCGTCATAGCTGAAACGGTCGTACTTGGCCGCGAACAGCTCCTGATCTCCGATCCACAGGCGGTTGCGATGGGTGCCGAATTCGTTGGGGCCGCCCTCCATCTGATCAAAAGCGTCCAAACCGAAAGCGATCATACCTCTCACCCGGATGGGCTCTTCCACCCGGTAGCGGCCCGCGGACACTCGGCGGGGCTGTACCAGCCAAGGCCGCAGATCGCCCTGCACGCGCGAATCTGCCGATAAAGGGGTCACGGAAATTTTCTGCACAATGGGCGCCGTCTTGTCGCTCACGACATAGCCCCTCGTGAAAGGGTTGATCGGCCGCGAGGCCTTGTCGCGCAGCTCAAAATGCAAATGGGGATAGCCGACGCCGCTCTCGCCGGTGTAGCCGAGCAGATCTCCCTTTTGCACCGGAAATTGATCCTGATCGGGGAACAGGGTGATCGAGTAGCGGCCGCGAGCCTCCTGCTTACGTTCCACAGCCTCCTGGACCGCGGGAGCAAAGCTGGAAAGATGGGCATAGACCGCGGTCTCGCCTGTGTCCAGCGTCTGGTACAGAACGCGACCATAGCCAAAGGGCGAAACCTGAATACGGGAGAGATAGCCGTTTCGAATGGCAAACACCTTATAGCCGGTGCGGCCCCATGTCTTTACATCGATGCCGGCATGAAAGCGGTTTTCACGCGACTCGGCGAACGAAGAGGTCAACACTTTGCCGGCATCGGTGGGCCAAAGATAGTCCTGGCCGCTGGCCGGCTGGATCAACAATAAAGCGATGACAAAAAATCGAATCCTCATAGTATTCCGATATAAGGTGAATCACCTAGAGCGCATCCAGCACGGCAGCCAGCTGCTCGGTCTGCAGGCGGCGATCGTAGCGATTGATGAAATCGTTTTCAGGATGAAACCATGAACGCTGGTTTCGACACAGTGCACTCATGGCCTCCGCGCACTCGTCCGGGTCATCAGGCGCGCACAGCCGGGCGGAGCCGCTTTTCAGCAGCACGTCGGCTGTATCGGGCACATCGGTCAACGCCAGAATAGGTTTTCCGGAGGCAAGATACTCCCATGTTTTGCCAGGAATAAAATGCGCGTTGTCCGCGCCGCGGGCCACCAGCAGCAGGGCCTGGCTGTTCATCAACCGCTGCAGCGCCCGGCGGTGGCTGGTATAACCGCAATGGCTCACATGATCCGCCAACCCCAGATCAGCCACCTGCTGATGCAGCTTTCCTGTAGCGTCCAATCCAACGAACAAAAGACGGATGCGCTCATACACAGCCGGTTCTTTTCTTCGTATCCGGTCCAAGGCCTGCAGCACCACCCGGGGATCGCTGAAGCGGGTTATGGACCCACAATGACAAAAGGTAAAAAAGTAATCAGCAGCCTGACTGGGCGGAAAATCCTCTGGATCAAAACCATTGGGAATCAGATGGATTTTCTTTGACCCGGCCGGAGAGTCCTTCAGTTGATCGGCAATGCCCTGGCTTACAGCCAGCACCGCATCAGCCTGTTTCAGCACCGCTTGCTGCAGCCGTCGGTTCCACTTGCGATGGATGCGAGTGGGCTCACGCACAACCACGCCGCCTGCCCAGCTGTCGCGGAAATCCGCCACCCATTTCAACCCATAGCGACGGGCGATGCTCCGGCCGATGAGATGCACGGAATGGGGCGGCGAGGTGGTGTACAGCGCATCGAACGATTCCTCCTGCAGCAGACGCTGAATCCGCGCCAGCAGAGGGTGTTTCCAAAGAATTTTACTGTCCGGCATCAGGCAGAACGCCATGGTCTGTTCCAGCACCCGGCGCACGATCGACGGGGCTCCGGCAGTAGGGGCCGTTGCCGAGGAGATCGATGGTCTGTATTTCTGCCAAAGGCGTTGCGGATCCCAAGACTCCGTACGGATGATGCGCAAAGAGTCGAGCTCACTCAACAGCTCCGGATCCTGAGCCCAGTAGGCTATGGGTTCCACCGTTACCACCGTCGGTTGCCAACCATAGCGTTGCAGATACTTGGCGAATTTGGCTGGACGCTGCACGCCCCCCATTCCCAGAGGCGGAAAATAATAACAGAGCATCAGCAGCTTTTTCATCTCAAATCCGCACTTTTTCCAGAATCTTGCCTGCCAGCCATCGCAGGGAGCACCAAGGGCTTTTAAGCATTTTTTCCCAACGTAAGGCCACCTGCTCCAGCTGCGGCAACTCGAACAAGGCGGCCAGCAAGCGCATCTGCCGAATGTGCACCTGATGATACATGCGTGAGGCCAGACGTCGGCTGGGATGCAGGTCATACAGCGTCCAATAGCCCACATCCCAGTTCCGCCAGGCCTGCACACAGGTGTGCAAACCCGCCTCGACCCGTTGCCGATCCTCTGCCTGCCGGCTCCAGCAGGCATAATCGTACAAGCCCAGCAGGCTAAAGATGTGGCCGTTCAACACATGGCTGGCCGGCTGCGTGGGATATTCTTCGAACACCTCATGGCCGGGCAAAATAGTGTCGACCACCCCTTGCTCTGCCACCGAATGATCGAAAACCCGGCGCGCCGCCTGTGCAGCGGCGAGGCAGGCGTCCTGATCCTGCCAACGGCTGCAGCGCAGTAGAAGCGAAATCGCCTCGCCCTGCGCCATGGCAGACATCCATGGCGCCCGCAGATCATAAAAAACCAGATCAAGATCATACAGCCACACCAGCGCTCCGTCCGGCCGTTTGACGCCGTTTTCGCGCAGCCAAATGCCACAGGTCAGCGCCCGGCTTTTACAGGCAGGGTCCTTGGTCTGATAAAATCGCTGGGATTGAACGAGGCCGTATTGAGCAATGGTGATGGGATTATAATACCACCCGATGACAGAATCCTGTACACGGGGAAGTCCCTGCTCATCGAAAGAGTAGGCGGAAAAATCCTCCAGACCGGTCCAATCGAACGGATATCGGTCGAGCAAACGATAGGAAGCGGGCATAATGATTTAAAATACGGAAAATATTTATTCAGTGCAAGGGGACTTTGGCGGCTGCAGCAGATAATCGGCTTTCACTTTGGTCATGCTGAAAAAGATATTATCCCTGAGACCGGGATGCTGAGCTTCCAGCTGATTCAGCCACTGTTTGATGACCTGGCGCTGCGACCGGCCGTCTGTAGGACACTGCTGGGAAAAACAGGGAATGGCGAATTCGGCGGCGAACCGTTTGATCAGCGCCTCTTCAACAAAAACCAGAGGCCGCAGCAGGTGAAACCGGCCGTTCTTGATCCGGAGCAGCGGCGGACAGGTGCTGATCTCGCGGCCGAAAAACATGTTGATCAACAGCGTTTCCACCAGATCGTCTTTGTGATGGCCCAGAACGATCTTGTTGCAGCCGAGTCGTTCAGCGGTTTCAAAGAGGTGTTTGCGGCGGATTCGCGAGCAGAGAAAACAGGGATTTTCAGAATTGTGGCGACTGTGGGCGTAGGGACCGATTTGCGTTGTGACCATGTGGATCGGCACCTCGCAGCTTGACGCGTACTGCTCGATCCGGCGGCAGCGCTCCTCGGCCCCATCGCCAAATCCCAGGTCGACGTAAACCGCCGCAAGGTGCATATCCGCCGCATACACCCGTCGCCGTTGGGCCAGCAGGCTGAGCAGCGACATAGAATCTGCGCCGCCGGAAACCGCAACCAGAGTGCGGTCTCCCTGCTGAAACATTTTATATTCCCAGACTGCCTTGTCCAACCGCGCAAAAAGAGTGCGCCGAATTGCATCCCGATCCAGCCGCCCATCGCGGCTGTTAGGGTTCATAGGAAGAGCCCTTGATGGTGTGAATATCCCCAATCAAAGATTCCAATTTGCGCATGAACTCTTGCTCTTTTTCCACGTCGCCGCTCAGGGTGCCGCCGGCCATGACCAGGGCCTGCTTCAGCTCGGCATATCCGGTCTTTAGGCGGCCTTCTTTCAAATGAGCCAGACCTTTCGCGTAGAGAATAGCGGCCTGCTCCTTTTTATTCTGCAGCAGTTCGGCCATGGTCATGGCCCGGTCGTACCGGCTTTGCACTTCATCCCACGATTGTGTCTTGAGCGCCAGCTCTGCCAGATTGGTGTTGCAGAGAACCGAGATGCTGGTGTCCTGTTTCGCCTCTGCAATTTGCAGAGCAGCCAGATAATGGCTTTTCGCCTCGTCGGGATGACCCAGATTTTGTTTGATCGTGCCCAGATTGATATCGGTGCGCGCCATGGCCAGCGAATCGCCGAGCATTTCAAAAAGGTCCATGGCCTTTTCCAGGTTTTCCTGGGCCTGCTGATACTGTCCGTCGTGCAGATGGGTGACGCCGATCTGGAAATAGGCGCGGGCCATGGCCGGCTCGCTGTGCATCTCGCGGGCGGCCAGCAGATAGGCGTCAAAATGCTTCATGGCTTCACGGGAATTGGACTGGACCCGCTCGATGTGACCGAGGTGATCGTAAATCTTGGCTGCTTCGTAGGAGCGATGCAGCTGGTCGTACAGCGCGGCGGCTTTGAGATAAACCGCTCTGGCCTCTTCCGCATGCTGATCCAGTTCGTACAGCATGGCGATTTTATAAGTGGCGTCGGCCATGGAACTGCTGTCGCCGAAGCTCTCGAAAGCCTGCACCGCCCGGGCGAACTCGAGCCGACTAGCCGGGTGATTTTTCAACTTGCTGAATAGCAAAGCGCGTCGCCAGCGGCTCACCCCTGCGCCATCCAGGGCATGATCCAGGGTTAATAGAGTATCCGCCTGCTGAAAGGCCGCCAGCGCCTCCTCCTCTCTGCCGCATTGCTCGAACAGGGAGGCCTGGTTGAGATAGAGCCAACCCTTTTGTCGCAATGCGTTGGCTGATTCGATGAGCCGTCCATAGACCTTTGCTACATAGAGCAAAGAGTCTGACGGCATTCGGGAAAGATTTCTGCCGGCCCTGACAGCAAAAGCGGTCCACAAAGAAACGTGGTTCTCCAGCACAGGATTCCCTTTTTCCAGCAGCGTGGTTTCTTTGAGAAACGCCAGGCTCTTGGCAAGATGCTGAAAAAGGGCTGCGTTGACATAGGGCCATTCCGCTTCGGTTAGGCCGGCTGTATCGCAATGAAGATCCGCGTCATTCGGCAAAAGCGGCAGCTGCCAGGAGACCACCGGCCTTGGCCGTTTGTCGGGCCGCGTCAACAAAACAAAGCGCAGCGCTTCTGACCCGGCTGCCGGTGGATCCAGGGCCATGACCAGCGCAGCGCCCCGCTCCTCCGCTGCGTCCAACGCCTGGCCGCAAAAGGGATCGTCCAAAGGGGATTCGGTGAGATAAACCTTGACCGGCTCCTCGCCATTGAGATCCAGTTGCGACAGATAGCGCGCCACCTGTGCAGAATAGCTGGAATCAACCAGCGAATCAGAGAAAACCATCAAACCCTTGTCCGTCTCATTGAAGGGAAAGCCGAAGAGCTGGTGTTTTTCGATGGTCTGCAGCAGCAGATTCTGCAGAGCGGTGGCGAGAGTTTGGTTCTGCTGCGGGGTGGGCTGCTTTTTCGGCATCCGCACCTCGGTGGCGCCGAGCAAAATGCCTTCGGGAAAGCTCTTGGTCTCCAGCCAGACCCGCAGGGTGTCCCGTTTCATCACCGCCTGGTAACTGAGGACCACATCGAGCTTGAGAAGACGATCCGCCTGCACCAGACTCACGGGTTCGTACTCTTGATAAAAATGGGCGGAGAGATAATCGCCGACCTGTGCGCGCACCGAATCGGCAGGAACCCACTGCACCCCCTCCTGCTCGCGCAGCATGGCGCGCAGGCGCGGCAGCACGTTATAAGGATCCTGCGGCGCAGCGCTGATGGTTTTGCTCTGACTGACAATGGTAAAGCGCAAGGCCGCCCCACTGCGGGCCGCCGCGATCAGGATGACAAGCAGGACAAGGGAACGGAAAGATTTTTTCATACGCTTATGCTCATAAATAGATGCCTGTGCTCGGTGCAGCGGATGTCAGCCGGCGTTGCTGAAATCCCCGGCCGCTCGATCGACCCGCGGCCGCGAATCATTCTGCGGCAGGTGGATACCGCCGCACTAGGTGATGGGCAGCATGATGCTCAGGCGCGTACCGTTGGGCGCCAGGGCGATGAACTCTATGGGCTGTTCGCGGCTGTACAATTGCTGCAATTGCCGCGCCAACTGGCGCATGCGGCCGTCGTGCATCATCTTTTGCAGCGAACCTTCTTCCATCGGCCGGCTGGCGGTTTCGCTGATCTCGATCATCAGATGGCCCAGTTCCTTGCGCGCAGAAAGGATGACATGACTGGGGGTAGCGGCGGATTCGATGCCGTACTGGATGGCGTTCTCGATCAACGGCAGCAGAAACAAACTCGGCACCTGATACTCGAGACAGTCGGCGGAAACGTCCTTGACCACCTGCAGGCGCCGGCCCAGTCGGATTTTCTCCAGATTTAAAAAGATCTCTGCGCAGCGTACCTCCTGAGTCAGCAGCGTGAACGGCTGGCGGTACATCTCTACCGCCATGCGCAAGAGCTCGCCCAGCTGTTCGATGGTCTGGCGCGCCAGATCCACATTGCTCAGCGTCAACGCCGTGATGTTGTGCAAGGTATGCGAAATGAAGATCTGCGAAATCTGCCAGGGCCAAAGTTGACCGGGCTCTCCGTCGGAAACATGCAGGTCTTTCATCCGCTGCATCACATGCCATCTTTTAACCCCAAAATGCCAGACGATCAAACCGGCTGCCCAGGCGCTGCCGACTCCGCACACAATCCAAAGAGAACCGTTCTTCCATCCCGACGCGCCGAAACAGACCAGAGACAAGCCCAGTCCCGTGGCTACGGCGATCAGCAATGAAAGCATCAATGTTTGACGCTTCATTTCAGCCCTATTTCAATTTCAGTGATAATTTCAACAGGCAGCAGGTTAAAAAGGGTGATGCAGAGCACAGGATGGCTGTTTTTAACGCCATAGGCTGTAGAATGCCATCCCTGTATCGGATTTAGTGCAGCCTGCTGAATGCGGCTGTCGAACGTCGCCGACGCTCGCACCATCAGGGTCATCGACAGACCGGGACAGGTCCATAAAAACCTTTCCCCTGAGAGCCGCTGGGTTGTGCCGGGCGCCAAATGCCAGGTCAGCTGCACGTGATGCTTGCTGCGGCCGCGCAGAATATCGGTGATGATCCAGCGCGCTCCTCTTTGCTCCAGCCGGCGTTCATGCATTACATGGAGACGGCGATAGCCATCCTGCTCCGCTGTGATGAGCAGAGGGTCCTGCGTCAGCCGTACTTCTATGAATCGCGGATTGGCCCTGTGGCCCCATTGAAAAGGCCCAACGATCTCTGACTGGTTTTGATCATCGATCTCGATGGTGTTGTGAGCGCGAGTGCTGCGAAAGTACTCCCGCCAGCCCGGGCCGCAGCGATAGCTGAAAGTGCCGCTGTCGATCAACACCGGCCGACCGGCGGCGCTGAGCACCAGGCTCAGAGCGTCGGCATGGCCATGGGCAGCCATGCGGTCCAATCCCAAAGGGCCGGCGTCAAAAATCAAACGCTGTCGGCAATTGTTCACCGTGCGATGCAGGATCACATATCCGCCGTCAGGATATAAAACACTTTTACGCTGCGATGTTGCCGGCTGCTTGTTCCGCCACCCCTTGGTGCGCTCGAGGCCGGCCAACCACAACACCTCCGGGTGCAGATCGCCTTGCCTAAGATCGTTGCGATCAAACGCCACTGCCGCCGTGGCCAGCATGCGTAATGCCGCCGGACCACGTGTCGATAGCTGCAAGACCTGTCCGCCATCCTCATCGCCGATGCCGGGCAGTTCTCCGCTTTCATCCAGCAGGGCCTGGACGAACTCGGCCATTTTAACCAATCGTTGACGAAATTCCTGCGCAACCGGCCGTCCCGTGTGGCCGGCCGCCATCAACGCCAGCAGCCCATAGTAAAAGACATAGAGCTGATACTGCGTGGACTGCTCCCGGCTGACGCCGTCTGGATGCACCTGACGCAAAAATTCGGCGAAGAAAACAGTAAAGCCGGTTTCCCGCCATTCGCCGGCCCGGCGCAAATGTTCGAAATAGCTGCCGGCGTAGATCAGGCCCACCGCCTCGCCAAGCAGATGGTTGTTGGCGGACGAATAGCGCGACAGATGGCCGGCGATATAATCGGCATGCTGTTCAACGGACTGGAGTAGATGACAATAGAACAGCGGCGTCAAATAACTGCTTGGCTTGGCGAACTGCAGCGCCCAGGTCCAGGAGATCAATCGCAATCCAGCTTCCAGCGAACTGCACCAATTGATGCCCCAGCCGTATGGATTGGCCTGCAGCCAATGCTGCCATTGGCTGAACAGCTCCACCGCATAACGTCGGTCTCCGCTCAGGGCGTAAGCCTGCGCCAGGGTGACAAAATGCTGATGCCGGTTCAATTCCCAGATGTATTTAACGCCCGGCGTCATATCCGCCTGCCAGTAGGGGATCTGAGTCCAATAGCGGAGAGGAACGCTTTTCTGCGCCACTGAATCATAGTGCCAGTCGATCTCACGCTCAAAGGCCACCGGTTGTGAAAAAATTGAAAAACGGTGGCGGCAATACTCATCCGCCGCCTGCAAAAGAGACGGTTCCTCGTCCGGCCAGACAGCGCGATAAAAACCGGCCACCTGATCCCATTCATCCCTTTGCCATGGGAGAACCGCCTGGCGGCGAAAAGCATCCACCAGATCCGCCAACTGCTCCGTAATAGTGCGCGAGGGTTCAATCACCCCCTGCCGAACGAGAAACTGCTCTGGCGGGATCACGGTTCCCGATGCCGGCCGCTGCCACCTTGATAACCGGCCGCGCACATTGTGCTGCAGCCGATAGCCGATCTCGGGCAGACTCATCGCCCGCATTCGATGATACCACGTGATATAATTCTTTGCCATGGGCTTCCGGTCCGCTATTCTCTGATCCATTGTGAATCCTGCGAATGATCCAGCAGCGATGCACGGGTGATGGAGCGGTCGCCGAACCGCTTGCGCACCTGATCCATGACCCGTTCCAGGCGATCAGCCGGCTGAGCTTCATCCGCGAACAGCTGCAGTTGTTCCCCCGCTCCTTCCAGATGAGAGACCCCGACGCCGAGAAGACGCACCGCCTGGTTACGGCGCTCAAAGGCGGTGAACAGTTCTTCGATCGTTTTACGGATCAGGGTTGTTCGGTTGGTCGGCTGTTTAATGGTGCGTGATCGTGTAAAGGTGGAAAAATCGTGCAGCCGGATCTTGAGCGTGATCGTCCGGCCGTACAGCTCTTTTTTACGCATCTCTTTGGTCAGATCGTCGCAAAGATAAAAAAGCGTTTGGCGCAGAGCCGCCTCCTCCGCTTCATCTTTGTCGAAAGTCAGTTCACGGCTGATGGATTTCGCCTGCCCGTCGTCTCTGACCTCGCGATCATCCAGCCCATGGGCCAGGCGCCAGTAGTGCACGCCGCTTTTGCCGAAACGATCGGCCAGCTCTTTCTGCGAAAAACGGGCCAGATCGCCGATGGTGCGGATGCCCATCTGCATCAAATGCGGCCAAGTTTTCGCGCCCACGCCCCACAATCGTCCGATCTCCAGGGGCTGCAGAAACGCCTGCACCGCATCCGGCGCCACAATGACCAGACCATCGGGCTTGCGCAGATCAGAGGCGATTTTAGCCAAAAACTTGTTCGGCGCGATGCCGATGGACGAGGTCAAACCAGTGGCGCCGGCAATCTCCTGCTTGATCCGCCGCGCCATGTTCTCCGCGCCGCTGTACAGTTTATGCGTCGAGGTGATGTCCAGAAACGCCTCATCGATGCTGATCTGCTCCAGATCCGGTGAATAGTGATCGAGGATCGCCATGATGCCGCGCGAGACCTCGGCGTAGCGCTTGCCGCGCGGGTATACGTACACAGCCTGCGGACAGAGCTGCCAGGCTTTGGAGATCGGCATGGCCGAACGCACGCCGTAGACTCGCGCCTCATAGCTGCAGGTCGAGACCACGCCACGCCCCCTGCCGTTTTTAGGATCAGCGCCGACAATGACCGGCTTACCCCGCCACTCGGGATGATCGTTCTGCTCGATGGCCGCAAAGAACGCGTCCATATCGATATGCAGGATGATGCGTTCAGACATAACCACAGATGGCCAGGTCCATAAGTAACTGAAATATTTCAAACTCGTGCGGGACGCACGGTCGTGGACGGTTCGGAGCCAGGGCTCTGCGTGCAATCCTGTAAAAACAATTCGATGGCCTTCTGCCACTCTTCAGCCTGTTGATACGCGCACAGGCGCAAACCCGGCCGATGATTGCCAAGGATCATGCGCGAGAGCAGCACCGACTCATGATACAGACACAGCACCGGTTTGGCCAGAAACAGCGCGTAGCAGATTTCATAACCAACCCCCAGCGAAGGATTGGACACCTCGGCGATCACACCATCCGCCTGTTGCAGCCAGATCACATCGCGTTGGTAAATCTGCTCCGGCGTCAGCCCGCTCTCCTGATGCCATACATCCGGAGCCACGATGTGCTCCGTCAGCACCGCATGGCCAAGCTCTTTTATATGGTCGGCCATTCGCTGATAGGTCGGTAAAAAATTCCGGCCTCCGGCGATGGAGGCGGCGAAATACATCTGCATACCATCGAATCTCCAGCTCGTTTGCAACCAATGTACAGGCTTTCGAGGACAATGTCCACGCAATTTTTTCAGCTCAGCCCGCGACAGGCTTTTCCACCCAGACATAGGAGCGCACGCCTTCATCGATCCACCGCACCAACAGCGGCTGCAGGCCGGTGATTCGGCAAAAGACGTAAATCTGCAGGCTCAGCCGGTTGAACCATTGCAGCAGCCAGGCCTCGAACTTTTTCGAGCGCAGCAAGCGATTGAGCAAACGCCCGATGAGGAGCAGAGCAGCCGGCAGCTTGGCGGCGTATTTGACCTCTTTTTCCAAAGTGCCGCTTTCCACCGGCACGAGTCCCGCGGCCAGCGCCAATTCGCGCAGCTCCTGCGGCCGAAAGGCTGTATGAAAATACCGGCCGTCCGCATCGCCGTGCACGCCGTAATCTGACAGACAGCCTACCTGAACCCAAGCGGGTTTTTCACCTTTATAATTGGGTGTGGTGATCAGCGCCCGGCCGCCCGGCTTGAGCACATGGGCGATGCCGGCGAACACCGCAGAGGGATTCAGACAGTGCTCCAGCACTTCACTGCACAGCGCATGATCAAAAGAGGCGGGCCGGAAGGCGTACAGCCGTTCCGCGTCCGCCACCACCAAACGCTGATGCAGGATCTCCGGCGTTCGCCGCAGGACCGCCCGGCTGAGGTCCATGCCCCAGCGATCGCCGTTCTGATACGCGGCGAGATAATGGCCGCTGTTGCAGCCGATATCGAGCAAGGAGCCCTGCATCCGCTGCAAAAAAGAGAGGATGAAGGCTTTGCGCAGGCGGCCGTACAGGGTGTTATAGACCACCTGCTCTTCCGGATAGTTGGCGCCTACGGTTTCATAAAACTCGGCCAGCGTTTTTTTGGATCGATTCACAGGCTGCCTTTGTAAAAAAGCCGTTTGATGGATTCCCGCTCCTCCCGGTAGAAAAAGCCGGTCGCAGCCAGCAACAGAGGAAAACCGAGCAGCAGCAGTGCGCCAAGCCAGACGTGCTCCTTCGCCACCGGCGTTCTGGCCAGAGTAAAAAGAACCGCTGTGACCAGAGTGAGGTGAAGCAGCCGTTTCCATTCATAACGGATCGGATAACATTTTTGTGAAAAAAAGCAAAGGCTGCCGGCCATGGCGGCGTAAGAGAGCAGACGCGCCCAGGCGGCGCCGTCGATGTCCAGAACGGGGATCAGCACCCGGTTGGCCAGCAGATTCACCGCTACGCCGGCCAGCGTAGCCCAGATGATGTAGACCGTTTTGTCCTTCAGATATACGCCCACATAAAAGTTCAGATAGGCGGCATAGAAAATATAGGCCAGCAGGATCACCGGCACGATCCGGTTCGCCGGCCAGTACTCGGGACCGATCAGATGATAAGGGCCGAGGGACAGCCGGGAGATCGGGTTGAGAAAAACAGAGATCAGCAGGAAAACGAAAAAACAGACGGCGATCAAATAGGTCAGGGCCCGCCTATAGACGGATTCCGCATCCGCCTGTTTGGCCACGGAAAGAAAAAACGGCGGCCAGGCGAATCGAAAGGCGGCCACCAGCAGCGCCATGCTCATGCCCAGCTTGCTGCCCGAGTTGTACAATCCCACCGACTGCAGAGAGGCCAGACGCTCTAAAAAAATCCGGTCTGCCGAATCCATCAGCGCAATGGCGAGTCCTGAGGGCAGCGCCGGAAGGCCGAAGAGAAACAGCTTTTTAAGCAGCGGCGATGAAAAAGAGAACGCGGCCCGGCGTTGGAGCAGGGGCAAGGTCATCGTCAGCGAAAAGGCGGAGGAGACCAGGTTAGCCCAAAAAATGCCCTCCACGCCCTGTTTGCGGTAAAAAATGAAATAGAGGTTGGCGGCCAGGTTCACCGTCACATTCAGCACTTTGAAGACCATATAAGAGACGCTTTTCTCCTCCGCGCGCAGCACCAGCAGCGGAATAAAGGCGAGCGTGTCGCAAAACAGCGCGGCGATGACCAGACGGATCAACAGGGCCAAAGAGCAGGTAATGGAAACCGGCTCCTGCAGCAGCCAGTCGGACAGTCTGGTGATCAGCAGGCTGATCAGGGTGGTGGAAAAAATCGTCCGCCGGCGGGATTCGTCCTCCGCGGCGATATAGTAGCGTAAAAAGCCCGCATCCAGGCCGTACACATAGATCAGAGTCAGAAGCGCCTGCCAGGTCATCAGCACACCGGCGACGCCAAAGGCCTCGCCGCTGAACAGGTTGGTGTAGAGCGGCAGCAGAAGAAATCCGATGGACCGGTTGATGATATGGCCCAAACCGTAAATCGCCGAATGCCTGAAGAGTCGTTTCATGGAGACGAGCAGGGACATGGGCTGTGCGTTATTTTGTTCAGCGTTCAGGATGAAGATCGTAGGGAGAGAATCCGATCTACTCTCAGCATTTGTACAGCGCCGGCCTGCGATCGTTGAGCAGATGGTTGGCCGGATTCAGCCACTTGTCGTCCGCCAGGCCGGGATCGATGTCCCGGACCAGCACCTCCTCCATCAGCTTGCCGGCACGGGCAATGACCCGGCCGCGCGGATCAATGATCTGGCTTTGACCGGTGAAATGCAGAGATTGGCCGCCGCGATGATCATGTCCCACGCGGTTGGCGGTGATGGTGAATACGCCGTTCTCCAGACAGCGGGTGACCATGGCCGCCTGGCAGTAGGGCATCACCAGGTTGGCGCTGTGGCAGATGATCTGGCTGCCCTGCAGAGCCAGAGAGCGCATGGATTCGGGAAACATCCAGTCAAAGCAGATCATCAAACCCAGCTTGGCGCTGCCGATGTCGTGAACGCGAAAGGGCGTATCGCCGGGATCAAACCATTTCTTTTCTTCATCGAATAAATGAATTTTCCGGTAACAGGCGATGAGGCCGCCGGGCCCGATCAGAACCGAAGCGTTGAAAAGACGGTCCCCGGCTTTTTCCGCCAGCCCGGCGACCAGGTGGCACTGCAGCCGTTGCGCCGCAGCTGACAGAACGCGGCAGGTCTCGCCCTGTGGAACCGGTTCGGCGGCCGCCTGCGCCTCCTCCCTGCCGCTGAACCAGTAACCGCTGTTGAAAAGTTCGGGCAGCACGTACAGGTCCGCCCTGGTTCTCTCCAGCAACTGTAACGCTCTGCGCCGGTTCCGCTCAGGTTCGTTGAACCGGCAGTTCATCTGAACCGCAGCTATTTTCATAATGTGCTCTCGTTCTCCCTGAGAAAAGATACCGATTCTTCTCGATAAATTCAAGCTCGGACTCAAACCACCGTCCAGCGGATGGTGAACAGGGACTCAACCTCCACGCGCCGGTCCATGCGTTTTTGCAACACCTGAATGAGATCATCCCGCTTGACGACGATCTCATCCTCCACTTCAAAAATCTTTTTACGCATCAACCGTTTGCGGCTTTCCAAATCGGCGATGGTGCGATGCAGGCGGTGCTGTTCCAGCGGGGAGAGCTCCTGGCGCGATTGCCGAGTCAGGGCTTTGATCTGCTTTTTGATGTCCGTCAGCTGGCCTTCGGCTGCCGTCACCATGTCATCAGACCACTTTTCCAGCTTTTCACACTCTTCGAGAAAATAGGTGCGGCCCTGCTCTTGTGATTTCTGATTCAATCTGGCGATGGCCGACTGC
>JAKJDB010000360.1 GCA_022706175.1 Candidatus Zhuqueibacterota bacterium
TGATAGGCATAGCGCAGAAAAGCCCGGATGGCATTGGGATCATAGATGCCATAGTTGAATTGATCGTAAACATCCTGCACATCCACTACCATGGTGCGCAGACCCTGACCGGCCCGATAACCGGCCAAGCGGTCGGCTTGCTCCTTAAACGCCTCATGGGTGATAATGATGTAATCGGCGCTGTTGCCCGCGCTCAACAGGTCGGAGCCGGCGTCCGCCGCCATGCGCTCAACACGCCTGAGCCGCTCTTCTGACACCAGAAACAGCTTTTTTACATCCGAGCTGGCAAATGAGAAAAGAACCCGGTAGCGGCCATCCTGCTTCACAATCCGATCCGGAATAATCTGCTGCCCCTCCTCGGTCAGCACATACACTTTATCGCTGTTGAAACGGTCCACCACGACCGGACGGCGCTCGGGCGACTGCAGTTGGAAACGTAAAGAATCGTTGACCGCCTGCAGACGGCCGGAGTAGGTAAAATCGATCCAGTTCAGCACCGCACGGTCATAGCCGACATTCGGCAGATCAGCGGGCAGATATATGGACAGAAGGTTATCGCGAAGCAACGGCTGCGCATCCTGCCAGTCGCTGTCGAACAGAACGAAATCTTGATTATCCCAAAGAGCGGCGCCGAGCTTTTGCTGGTTCAGCTGGATCACCGCCTTGTGGTCCGGCGATGCCGCCAAATAGGTCGTCCCCTGCATCTGGATGCGCAGGCGATACTTGGAATTAGGCGCCGCATCCGTAAGGGACAGGGGAAAAGTGTAATGGTTCTTGTCCTTCAACTCCATCCAGAACCAATGATCCGCCGATTCATCCGCTGAGGCGAGCTGGCGGTGGTATTGCAAATCTTCTTCCAAATGAAGGTGCATGGGCGCAAATTGAATAGTGTCTTTGGCCGCACCGGTCAAAGCACCGCTCACGCGCGCCATGCGGCTGCCGGTCCGGTTGCCCCAGCTCAGCCAGTAGACGTTGGCATCCGAATACCAGGAGCGATAGCCGGTCTCGCCGGGATTGTGTTCGCCGATGAACAGTAGGCGGTCTTCATCATCCCAGGTCCCATCACCATGATCTTCGAGCAGAATGGGAATATCCCGACCCCGATTGGTCAGGCAGATGGTTCGAGGATCCACGCCGGACAGATCCGCTCCCGCCTCCTTCAGCTCCCGGCCGGTCACCGCATACACGCCGTCATGAAGCACTGTGAGACGCCAGCCGCTCTCCGCCGCATCCGTCGTCGCCAGACCTTTAGCCATGGTGCGAACAGGAGCGCTTCGCCATTTTTTACTCGCCTCATAGTTGACCAGGTAATCGGCCAATGCCGGCTCATACGCATCCGCGCCGGCAAAGCCCATCGGCGCATCAAGCGAAGCGGTCGCCCCCTCAAAGCTGATGCGCAGACGCATGCTCTGCGTCAACTGCAGCAAATTTTGCGATGCCGCGTAGCGTACCGGATGCAGCTCGATCTGCAGTATGCGCTGATCGCGCAATAGGCCGCTCAACCCGGCGCAGGCTGCGTCCGCCGGATACCAGAGGGAGGCGAGATGCAGGGATGGCTCTTCCCTCTCCTCTGCCGTCAAATACTCCTGCCAGGCCTCAGGATGGTGCACGGTCTCCATCGCGGTAACGGATTTGCTGACCACCTGCTGCTGCAAAATCTGCACGCGTGGAGAACCCTGCAACGGAATGCCCAACACCAGACTGGTTACCGGCAGCTTGGGCCAGCCCTGCCGACCAGTGCTCGCACAACCCGGTATTTCCACGCACGTCTGCCAAACCGATTGCACCTGACGCTGGAACACATGGATGGAATCGAAATGAACATCACAGATAATTTCTTTATCCGAAGACTCTATCATGGAAACCCGATAGGGACGTTCTTCAGCCAAAATCACAGGCGCCAAAACAACCAGCCAGAAGATCGAAGGGAAAAGATGGCGTCTCATGAAAACTCCTTGATCGTTTAAAGGGCCCAACCGGTTCGATGCTTTAAAAAAAACCGAATGATCGGACGGGCGGTGTTGCAGACTCGCTCCGATCATTCGGTTCTCAACGTTCGAGTGGAGCGGTTGGCCTGACCGGCTGCGCCGGCCGGTACCGGAACAACTGACCCGGCTGTTCCAGTCCACTCCAACAAACAGAAAGCGAGTTTGAACACGTTCGTTAATGAACAACGGCAACTGGATATCTTACTGCTGCGTACAACACTCGGTAACGAACGGTCTAAGCTCGGTTCCTTTCGAATCGTCTGGTAACGAATAATTTTATCGAAATCTTTCATACAAATAGCGTACCAAACATCCTGTTGAACCTTGAAGTTAGAAGCCGATGAATCATAACGAATTACATCATGGTAATCAGTTGAGGAAAAGCGGCTGATGGCCGTCCTGTGTCGCTGAAAAGCGTCACTGGTCACCGAAAAGACACACCCGCCCTGCAGGAGGCCATGCAATGACCGATCGGCTCTGCCGAACCGGTCAGCTCTTTGGAGGATGGATTTCAGCGAGAAAATCCAAAAGCAGATCTGCCAGTTTTTTCGCAAAAAAATTGATCCGGTCCAGCACATGCGCCTGTTCAGCGCTCAACTGGGGCTTAACCTCATCGGTGAAAATCTGCAGATAGCCCAACAAGCCCTGAGCGGTCGAACGAATTTCATGGCTTAATTTATTGGCAGCAGGGGGCGTCTTATCATCTCGGCCTGCTGCTGCCGGCCTTTTCTCATTCAAACCAGTTTCTCTCTTTCGATGAACCCTTGCAGCCAATCAGCGTCCGTCTCAAGCTTAAAATAGGGCTCGCCCTCGCAGCCTATGTGCCGGTGGACGAACCGCAGCTCACACACCCATTGCCGAATACGCACAACTCCATACGCGGAGAACGCCAGGATAAGATGATCCAACGGCAAACGGAACCGCACTTTGACAATAGTGATCGCATACACCATCGTAAAGGCAAGACAGTACACCACCCAGAGACTGCGTAACGGCTTGGCTGAGGCCGGCAGCAAAAGTGCACCCAGGATGGCCAAAGCCATCAGCCCGGCAAAACTCAGAGTGCCCACCCAGGCGATCAACGCATCCTGCCGGACATAGGCTTTAGTCACCGGAGAGGGATCCAAACGCCAGAAGAAGAGCGCTTTGTTCACTGTTCGGCCGGCAAATGCGGTTGGGTCCTCGTTGATGTAGCCAAGCGCTTCAAACAAGTAGATACGATCGACCTGATGCTCTGACACCGCGCCGTGCAGTTTTTCACGCAGAGCGGCCGGCGGCGCCACCGAACACGGTAGATCGATCTGTGAGTTGGGATTGTTCCCCAACCAGAAATTGTATCCACCGGTGCTGCACACATTGATCAAGCCGAGGGTGGTGGCATTGCGGTACAGCCATGGCGCCAGAACCACGGCGACTGTGATGCTGTAGATCATGATCCGTCTCCACGGCGCCTGTCTGCGCAAGAACCAGAAAATGGTCATCACAACCAGCACCAGTGTTGTGGGCACGGTGAGAACCGCCAGACCGGCGCTCGCTCCTGCCATGGCAGGAGCATGAGGTCCCCCTCCACTCTGCGTCCGGCAGAGATAGAACACGGACAGAATCAACAGAAAGCTGAACCACGTCGTCGCCAGAATGGCGCCGGGTAGATAGATAAAATACGGATATACCGCACCCATCGCCAACGTGACCAGCGCCCAAAGCCGGTTGGAAAAAAGACGGCTGATCAAAAGGTATAACAACCAAATCGTGGCAGCGCCCAGCACCGCCTGCACGATGCGAAGCGCGGGCAGAGATTGCAGGCCTAAACGATACCACACTGCAAGAAACAGCGGGTAGCCCGGCGGCCGCACCGCCGTCGGACGGCCGTCCTCCAGCGCATATCCATGGCCTTGGGCCAGGGAGGCCGCCAGTTGGTAATGATCCCTTTCATCACTGTACAACACCTGATCCGGCAAAGTGCTGACATACGCCAGGCGCAGCACCAGGGCCACCAGCACCCAGGCCGGAGCCACAAGATGTTCGAATCGGACCCTATTTTTCTTCATAGCGGTAAATCCCCTTACCGACCGTGCCCGCCAGGAGGATGGTTTTATCCCAGCAGCCGGCGATCACGGTTTTTATTTGCACACTTTCCAAACCAGTGTCAATCCGGGCCCAGGA
>JAKJDB010000361.1 GCA_022706175.1 Candidatus Zhuqueibacterota bacterium
GGCAGGGATGGGTTGGTTTGCCTACAAGGTCACAAGAACGGGCAGCGCAGAAGTCGCATCCGGAATTTTTTACGCCTTTGTCACTCTGCTGGTGGTCATCGGCGTCTCCCTGCACATCATCACCCATGAGACCATCCCTTGGAAGGCGATGGACCTCAACCGTGCAGAAATCCGAGCAGACCGAGAATTCGCCATCACCGTCAGCGATCACAAGTTCATCCTGCCGGCGGAAAAACTGGTCATCCGAAAGGGCGAAAAGGCGCGTTTTACGGTCACCTCGAACGACCTGACCTATGGCTTCGGGCTGTTCCGGCCGGATAACTCGATGCTCTTTCAAATGCAGGTCCTGCCCGGACACGTCAACGACATTCTCTGGCAGTTCGACCGCCCGGGACGTTACTCCATCCGCTCCACCGAATACTCTGGTTGGAAAGGCATCAACATGATCGTCCGTGACGCCGTCGAGGTCGTCGAATAACCCTGGCAGAAAGAGGCTGATATGAACTTTATACACACCCTGGTCAACGGCGAAAAGGGGTTGTTCAAGCCAGACACCCTGACGCCCATGCAAAAGATGACGCTGCGCTTTGTCGTGGTTGGATTAGTCTATTACCTGTTCGCAGTGATCGAAGGGATGCTCATGCGGGTTTACGAAGTCGCACCCCTGCCCTTTGTCACCCAACAGCAGTTCTTTGCGATCCTGACGGCCCATCCTCTGGTCGGGATCTTTGGTTCCACGTACTCGATCGTTTTCGGCGCTTTCCTCTTCCTGGTCCCGTTTCTGATGAAAAAACCGCTTTACAGCATCAAGCTCGGCCTTTGGACCTTTTGGCTGATCGCCATCGGCACCTTTGTCTTTTGGTTCGCCGGATTCGTCTCCCACTACTCGCCGTTGTACACCCTCTACTGGCCGCTGCCGGCGGATTTCTCCCAATTCAGCGCTCTTGGCGGCGCCTTTTTCATCCTCGGCATCGCATTGATCATGGTGGGCACGCTGCTGTGGGTGATCAACATCTTTGCCACCATCACTTATACTCCGACGGGTTGGGACAAACAGCCCTCCGGAGCGCTGATCAGATCGGCGCTGGGTTTGACCGGTTTGAAAAATCTTTTCTCGAAAGAGAAGAAAGAACATCTGGTCTCCCTGCCGGTGGCGGCCATTGCACGCGGCACGGTTGACACCGCTCTGAACGCCGTGGTCCTCACCTTTACCGGCGTCCTGATCCTGATCTACATGGTCGCCGCTCTGATGGGCATCGATCTCAAGCATTCCGCCGTTGACGCCCTGCTCTATAAAAACTGGTTCTGGTGGGGCCTGGACCTCATCGCCGATGGTCTGGTGCTGATCTTTGTCGCCGGCACCTGGTATCTGCTGGCCACCATGATCACCGGCAAAAAGCTGTTCATGGAGAACATCGCCCGCGCCGCGCTGTTCGTCGAGATGGTGGTCTCCTGGACGGTCTGGTCGCATCATCTGATGTCGGACCAGGCGCAGCCGGGCATTCTCAAGATCCTCTCCGGCGAGATGGTCACCGCCTTTGAGCTGATCACCCAGGGACTGGCCTTTGCCATCACCCTGATCACCCTGTGGAGCGCGCGCCCGCTAAAAATGACCAATCCGCTCAAGTTTCTGCTCGGCGGTCTGCTCGGTTTCGCCCTGGCTGTGCCGGCCGGCATCATGCAGGCGGATTTGGGGCTGAACCGCATTCTGCACAACACCCAATGGGTGGTCGGACCGCACGTCCATGTCGCCGTACTGGTGGGTCTGGCGATGACCCTTTACTCGGCGATCTATCTGCTGCTGCCGGTGCTGACCAACGGCGCCCAGCTCTACAGTCAAAAGCTGGCTGATTTCCACTTTTGGGCGCACCTGCTGGGCGGCATCGGCATGGGCGCCTTTATGGGCATGGCGGGATTGCACGGCATGCTGAGAAGAACGCTGTATGCAAATGGCGAGTTCAACGTCTATATGATTCTGGCGGCGCTTTCAGGCCTGCTCCTGCTGCTGGCGTTCCTCGCCTTTTTCATCAACATCGTCATGACCGTCGGCGTGAAAGGCGTGATCGGCATCTTTATGCCGGCAAAAATCAAGACGCAGGAGCTGGTGCCGGCGGACAAGTGAGCGGTCATTTGGCTGTCATTATTCTGCGATCTGATTCACCGAAGCGATGTCGACGCATCCCTATCAGGAGATCGGTGTGCCGATAGCCGGTGTCCTGAGCACTGCCTGAATGCTAAAAAATACACGGGAAGACAAGGCCGGTTTGCGCTACCGGCCTTTTTTTATACTCTTTTGAAAGCCAGGGGACCTTTCGCCCAATAAAAATCGAAACAGGTATGGTGAAAGCGAGAGGATTACAAATCAACCGAGAAGGAATGCAAACAAAAGCGTGGGGCAATTTGAATAACAGGCTTTCAGCGCGCTTCGGGAAGAAAAATGACGAACTCGGTATACTCCCCTTCTACGGTTTCAAACGATAGCGACCCCTTGTGTTCATGCACCACAATGTCGTAGCTGATCGACAATCCCAGACCTGTTCCCTGGCCCGTGGGCTTGGTGGTAAAAAACGGCAGGAACAGCTTGTCGCGGATCGCCTGCGGAACGCCGTCGCCGTTGTCGCGAATACGTACCTCCACACCGTCCTTCACCCTCCGGCTGCGGACTGTAAGCTGTGGGAGGAACTGAGGGCCTGACACAATTTTCTTGCGATTCGCCTCATAGCAGGCATTGGCCAGTATGTTGAGAAAAACACGGCTGATGTCCTGCGGCACAACCTCCAGGCCGGCGACGTCCGGATCAAAGCTGGTTTCGATCTTGATGTTGAAACTGCTGTCCTGAGCGCGCATGCCATGATAGGTGAGGTTAATGTCCTCCGCCAGCAGGGCATTCAGGTCTACCGCCTGGCGTTCGCCTGATCGGCCGCGGGAGTGTTGCAACATGCTGCGGACGATGTTATCCGCCCGTTTGCCGTGTTCTCTGATCTTTTCGGCGTTCTGCCGAAGGGTGGTGAGCAGATCCTCCAGTTCGGCCGCGGTCTGCGCTTCATGGGGAGGTCGCGTGCGGGCCAATGCCTGGCGAAGCTCTTCGACCAGCTCGGTGGAGAGCTCGGCAAAATTGTTGATGAAATTCAGTGGATTTTTAATTTCGTGCGCAATGCCGGCCGTGAGAGCGCCCAGGGCGGCCAGCTTGGACTGGGTGACCAGTTTGTCCTGCGTGGCCTTGAGTTCCTCCAGCAACGCCGCCAGCCGGCGGTAGGCATCGGCGTTTTCCAGGGCAATGGCGCTGAAAGCGGCCAGATTTCTCAGCACATTGACATGGTAATCACTGTAGGCGTTTCTGTTGTAGCTCTGCGCAGAAATAACCCCCACTGTTTTGTCCTTGTTCCACAACGGCAGATAGAGAAGCGACAGCGGCGATTTTCTGCTCAAGGAGGTCGAAAGAAGCCCGGTACATTCTCCACATCCGGCCTCGCAATCGTTGATGACCACCTCCTGATGCTGATCAAAACATCGTACAGCTGGATGGGTCTGGTCCGACAGGGATATGGAAAAGGGCGGCAGCAGCCGATTCCTTTCGATGATGGAAGGGAACTCAAGCGTCCCTTTTTCAGAATGATGCAAGCCGATGGTGAAAACAGGTGCATCCATCAAACGGTTGACATTTTCATAGATGGTCTGAATGATATTTTCAATGGACAGAGAGGATGTGATGTCCCGGCCGATCCGGCTGAGTTGCTCCACATCCTCTTTTTGTGAACGAACTTTGTCGAAAGCCGCTTTCAATTCGCTGTTCTGTTTTTCGATGACTCTGCTTTGCTTGATCCGGATGAGATATCCCCGCCACAGAATGATCGAGAGGCAAAGGCCGAGCGCGGCGATGGTCAATCCATTGACTTGATTGGAGATCAATAGGGCCGTATTTTTCTGGGTCAAAGAGATGGCAAAATAGAAAACTAAAAATGAAAAGATGTAGTAAAGCACGGAAAACACCGGCGGTGTTAACAGCACCAGAGCGGTGATGAGACACGTGATCAGATACGGTGTAATGTTGCTGGTCACCAGCTGATCGGCGGCGGCGAGCGCCGCGCCTTCTACCAGCAGGATCATGGCTGTCAGATGAACACAGGCCAGCGCGAGCGGACTGTTTTTC
>JAKJDB010000362.1 GCA_022706175.1 Candidatus Zhuqueibacterota bacterium
GTCAAACCATCTTTGCGCGAATCCGATTATATCGCGGATCTGCTCTTCGAGATCAATCAGGGACCCTTGTGCCGCTTTGGCCCGATCTCTGTCACCGGCAACCATCGTACTGATTCTTCGCTGATCGTCAAGCAGGTGGCGTTCAAACCGAACGACCGCTACAGCCAGGAGGTGGTGCAGCGCTCCCAGCGCTTTATCTATCAGCTGGGCCTTTTTCAATATGTGACCATCAAAGTTTCCACCAATGAATCGCATCATCATGTTCTTCCGGTGGAGCTGATCGTCAAGGAAGCGCCGCGGCTGACCACCAAACTGGGCGTGGGCTATGGCCGGGAGGAACGGTTGCGTTTTTCCGGCGATCTGCGTTTTCTCAATGCGCTCGGCGGCGGACGCAGCCTCACTCTGACGGCCAAACACAGCAAGCTCGAACCCTATAACATTCTCCTCAAGCTCATCCAGCCGGCCTTTCTTCATCCGGGCGCTTTTTTATCGCTGAGCCCTTTCAGCCGTTCGGAGAAGGAACCGGGTTTTTCCATCAAGCGCTACGGCGCTGATTTCAGCTATCAGCAGCGTTTTTCGTATTATACGGATGGCTCGGTCAGCTATATCTACGAACGGGATCGATTGAGCGTGAGCGAGATGACCATCGCCGAAGCGCTGAAGAATCAGGACATCAAGCTGTATAACAAATCCAGTGTGACCTTTGGCTGGGTGAATGATCATTCTTATCCTTTGTTTCAACCTCAACGCGGCTGGTATCATGCCGCCACCTTCACGCTCACGGGCGTCGGGCTGCAGAGCGATTTTCATTTTCTTCGCTGGATTTTTGAATCGCGCAAATACACCAAGTTGATGGAAGGGTACGTGTTCGCCGTGCGGGCTAAAATCGGATCCATGAAGCCGCTCTATGAGGACAAGGTCACACCCTTGGAAGAGCGGTTTTACTCCGGCGGCTCCAACTCGGTGCGCGGCTGGGGCCGGAGTATGCTGGGCCCCGTCAGTTCGGTGAACAAACCCCTGGGCGGCAACAGCCAGGCCGAGGCCAGCGCGGAGCTGCGATACCCGTTGTACAAGATGCTCCACGGCGTCGTGTTCTATGACATCGGCAACGTCTGGAGCGATTATCTCACCTTTCCCAGGTCTGAACTGCGCCATGCCGGCGGCGCCGGCCTGCGTTTTCAGACGCCGATCGGCCCCATCCGTATGGATCTGGCCTGGCCGTTAGGAGAAGGGAAACGTTCGATGCAGGTCCATGTCAGCATCGGACAGGCTTTTTAATTCAAGCCGGCGGATGAATTCACCGGCTGTAGAAAAGAGTATAAAGATGCGTTTGTATCTTACATCGGGATGCTGAAGAAATTAGTAAAAATAGCACTGGCGCTGGCTCTGGCCCTGCTTCTGTTCGTGCTCACCACCGCGCTGCTCACGCAGATGCCGTTCGTCCATTCTTATATCGGCCGCGTTCTCGGCAGCGTACTGGAGGCGCAGACCGGCGTATCGGTGAGCCTGGGACGCCTGCACGGCAATCTGTGGCAATATATGAGCCTCGATGACATCGTCGTGCAGAACAAAGGGGATACGCTGTTCACCTGCCGCGATGTGACCATGATATGGAATCCCTGGGCGCTGTTCCGCAGTCGGCTGGATATTCGTCAGTTGGGCCTGGAAGAACCCCACCTGCACATCCGTCAACTGCCTGACGGATCGTTCAATCTTCCACCGTTTCTTTCCTCCTCATCAGGCGGCCGCCGGTTTTGGCAGGTGATCGTCGATACGCTGTGGATCCATCAGGGCGGAATCGGCGTAGCCCTGAACGATCGCTCTTCCTCCATCCCCAGACGATTGAGCGATCTCACAGTCCATGCGCACATCGCCGCGCTGCGCGCGAAAACCAACCTGGCGCTGTATCAGCTCTACGGCGTCTTGGAGCATCCGCATCTGCGGATCATTGAGATGCACGGCAACGCCACTCAGCGGGACAGCGTACTGCAGATCAGCGACCTTCTGATCAAGACGGAGGGCTCTTTGCTTCGGGCGCAGGGAGAGATTGTTTCCCATCGCCGGCCGGGCGTGGACCTGCACCTGACCGGCGACCCCGTAGATGCCAGGGAGGTCGAAGCGTTTATACCCGGTTTGGCGTTGCTGGGCCGGCCCATGGTCGATGCGCATATTAAAGGTTCTGCCGAGGCCGTACAGATCATGGCGATGGTCGAACAGCAGCAGCAGAGTGTGATTTTAAATCTGGCGATGGACCGAAGTAGAAAACCGGCTCCGCTCGACGTTCGGCTGGAGCTGGATCGTGTGGATCCGGCGGATTGGTGGCCGGTCTCGGAGCATGCGTCGCTTACCGGCAGCATTCATGCCGTGGGGCATGGCTGGCAGCTGGCAATGGCGGATTGGGCGGCTGAGGCCAAACTGCGCGACTTTCGTCTCAACGGGCTCGAGTTGGGAAAAGCAGAGATCAGCGCAACGCTGGCCAATCAGAGGGTGAAAACCGCTGTCGAGGCTATGACGCCCTGGGGGCGGGGACAAGCGCTTTTGGATCTGGCCCTGTCCACCGGCCAGCCGGTCTGGAGCCTGGAGACCGCTCTTCAGAAGGTCGATTTGGCGCGATTGTTCTCCATCGACACTCTGGCCAGCGATCTGAACCTCAGCTGCACGGCCTCGGGCCAGGGCTTGACCCGGGATCTGTCGGCTCAGGCGGTGGTGCGCGTTTTTCCGTCGACCTATAACGGCTATCCCCTGGACAGTCTCACCTGTCATCTGGAGCTCGCCCCGGAGAGCATGCGGGTGTCGAATCTTTCTCTGATCAGCCCGATCACCGACCTGAACGCTCAGGGTACTTTTTTTTCATCCGACAGCGTTGATTTTCAGTTCAACGGAATGATCCACGAGCCCAACCCCATCCGCGGCTTGGCTCTGGCCGATACGCTGCACGCCCGCGGCCCCTATCAGGGAACGCTGAGGGGCCCGAGCGATTCGTTGACATTGAACGTCGATGTGCGCTGGTCGAACATTCAGTATGACGGCATGACAGCGGATTCGATCATCGGCTATCTGCATTTAGCCATTCTGTCGGACAGTCTGGATGGCCATATCGATGGCATCGCACGCCGCGGCCAGGTTTCCATCATCGCCATCGACTCGATTCGCTTTGCCAACCATCTTTTCTCCGACTCGCTGCACACGGACCTGCATGCGTTTGTCAGTGACAGCATCCAAGCCCGCAGCCACTTTACCACCCACTGGGATCAACGTCCGATCTATTTGAAATTTCCTTTCATGCATCTGCAGCTGAAGGATCAAAACTGGTATGGGGGGAGCGACAGCAGCCGGGTGGTGGTCAAGGACTCGTGCTATTATCTCAATAATCTCGAACTGCGCTGCGAGGATCAGCGATTATCCACAACCGGCTTTTTCAGCTGGACCGCACAAGAGTCCTTGGCTGTGGATTGGTCGCGAATCGAGATCAGCCAGCTGAATCGGCTGTATGACGCGCTGCCGGCTCTGCAGGGAGACACCTTTGGCCGGTTTTTAATGACCGGTACGGCGGATGATCCGGAGATGACCTCCCAGGTCATCATTGGTCCGGGCCGGATCAACGGACTGTCTTTCAGCCGTTTTGACGGCCGGATGAGCTATGGACAGGAAAAGATGGACTGGCAGACGGTTCTGCACGGCGATGGGGAAAATCGTCTGTATTTGAACTTTATGGCGCCTATGAATCTGGCCCTGACCAATCAGCAGGACATCCTTTATCCGGACCGGCCTTTTTTCGCCTCGCTGCAGACGCATGATATGGATCTGTCCTTCATCTCTCAGGCAACCCATCAGGTGCGTCAGGTGCAGGGACGGTTGGACTGCGACATTCGTTTTACCAACACGCTGCGTGATCCACGGCCCGCAGGATTTCTCCGCATCAGCGGCGGAAAGGCGTACATACCGCAGATCGGCAAAACCTATTCAGACATTCAACTCGAGGTCAATACCGACAGCAGTCGGCTCCGGCTCGACCATCTCAGGATCAGCAGCGGTGATGGCACGATCTCGGGCAGCGGCTCGGTCAACTTTGTCGGCAGCGGCTTGCAGACGCAGCTGCATCAGCTCGACCTGACGCTGCGGGCCGATCAGTTCAACGTCATAGA
>JAKJDB010000363.1 GCA_022706175.1 Candidatus Zhuqueibacterota bacterium
GGCGTGGGCGCCATCTCGCTGCTGGTGGGCGACATCGGCATCATGAACATCATGCTGGTGTCGGTGACCGAACGGACACGCGAGATCGGCATCCGCAAAGCCATCGGTGCGCGCAGGTCGGATATTCTGTGGCAGTTTCTCATCGAGAGCATGATGATCTGCGGACTCGGCGTTCTGATCGGCATTGTTCTGGCGGTGGCGCTGGCCAAACTGGTGGCCAGATTCACCCCTCTGCCCGCCGCCATCACTCTCTGGGTGGTGTTTCTCGGCTTGGCGTTTGTGGTGTTCATCGGAGTTTTCTTCGGCATCTATCCGGCGAGCAAGGCCGCCCGGCTGAACCCCATTGAAGCGCTGCGCTACGAATGAGCCGGCCTCGTACCGGCCTTTTACTCATTAAAGGTGTTGTGCCATGCAACTAAGCGAAAGTCTGGATCTGGCGCTCGGCGCCATCCGCTCCAACAAGATGCGCTCCTTTTTGACTTTGCTGGGCATCATCATCGGCGTGATGACCATCATCGCCATGCAATCCCTGATCACCGGACTGCGCAAAAGCATGACCGAGCAGCTCAACATCCTCGGCACCAATGTGTTCAACATCCAAAAGTATCCGGCGGTCGGCATGGGCCATGGCTGGTGGGAGAAATACCGCAACCGCAAGGACCTCACCTACGACCAGGCCATGGCCGTGCGCGAACGGGTCAAGGCGGCTGCTGCGGTCAGTGCCGACGTCGATACCTGGGGTCAAGAGATCCGATATAAGGACAAGAAAACGCTCAACAACGTCTCGGTGATGGGCACCACGCCTGAGTTCATAGAGAACGCCGGTTATGAAATTGCCTCCGGCCGTTTTCTCACCCAGCAGGACTTGGAGTATAACCGGCGGGTGGCGATCATCGGCGTGGATGTGCTGGATAAGCTTTTTGGCTCGGAAAATCCGCTTGGTCTCAACATCAAGATCAAGGGTGAACGATTTGAGATCATCGGCGTTTTTGCCAAAAAAGGCAGCATTTTCGGCAACAGTTTGGATAATTTGGTGGTCATGCCTTTTTTCTCTTTTGAAAAGATGTACGGCAAAGAACGCTCGATCTCCATGACCGTTCAGGCGATCAATGCGGATATGATGGAGGAAGCGATCGAGCAAACCATCGGCGTATTGCGCGCCGTGCGCAAAGTGCCGCCGGACAAAGACAATGATTTTGAGATCGTCACCAACAACACGCTCACGGATTTTTTCGACAACATGACCAAATATGTCCGCATCGTCGCCATCGCCATCGCCTCCATCTCCCTGCTGGTGGCGGGCGTGGGCATTATGAACATCATGCTGGTGTCTGTGACCGAGCGCACGCGTGAGATCGGCATCCGCAAATCCATCGGCGCCAAGCGTCGGGATATTTTATGGCAGTTTTTGATCGAAGCCGTCGTGCTCTCCGAGGTCGGCGGCATCATCGGCATCGTCATCGGCCTCGGCATCGGCAAGCTGGTGCAGGCGCTGTCGCCGATTCCAGCGGCCGTGCCCATCTGGACGGTTCTCGTCGGTCTGGTCTTTTGCTCCTTTGTGGGCTTGCTGTTCGGAGTGTATCCGGCCACTAAAGCGGCGCGTTTGGATCCGATTACGGCGCTGCGCTACGAATAACCGGCTTCCCCGAAACCAGGGGAAGAATGGCGGCTGTTTCCAATAACCGGAGGGTAAAATAATGGACATACAAACTAGAACCGAAGGGACGGTGCGCATTCTCGAATTGACCGGGGATCTGATGGGCGGAACGGAAATGGAACGATTCCGTCAATGCATCGATGAGGCCATTGCAGAGGAAAAGGTGAGCGTGGTGGTGGATTTGGCAAAGGTCAATTGGATGAACAGCTCCGGCCTCGGCATGCTGATCAGCGGCTTGACCAGCCTGCGATCCAGCGGCGGCGATCTGCGCCTGGCCAACCTCAGCGAACGGATTCGGCGACCCCTGCAGATCACCAAACTGGATTCGGTGTTTCAACAATTCACATCGGTAGCCGATGCAGTGAACAGTTTCTAGCAAAGGAGCGTACCATGAGCCCGATCAGCAGGGAACAACTGCTCGAAAAAATCCGCTCCCGATCCGCTTTGACCGGCCTGGATTTGACCCGGATCGATCTGTCCTACGAGTCCCTCAAGGGGGTGGATCTGTCCGGATTGGATCTTCGCGAGGCGCATCTGCAGAACGCCAACCTGGAGGGCGCTGATCTGCACGGGACCAACCTCAGCGGCGCTTTTATGTTTGGCTGCAATCTGTTCCGCGCCAACCTCACCGGAGCGGATATTCGCGAAACCAATATGCAGGACTGCAATCTGGATGAGGCCCAACTGAAGGAGGTGCAGGGAGAACATATCGCCCTGTTCGGCTCCAGCCTGGAGAAAGCGGACCTGAGCCGCGCCGATCTGCGGCGCGGACGCATGAAACGGATCATTCTACGCTATGCCATATTGGACGGAGCGGTGCTGCAGCACGCCCATCTGGAACGTTCGGATCTCACCGGCGCCAGCTGCAAGCAGACCGATTTCAGCAACGCCAATTTGACCAACACCCGGTTGGAAGGCGTGGACCTGGGCAGCGCCAAGCTCGACGGCGTCATCGGAAGATAGCCGGCCCAATCCCCAACGCCGGCAGCAGGCCTGGATGAAAATCCGGGCCTTTTCTTTTTACTTGCATCTGAATCCTCATCAGCTTATTTTTTCTTCACCATCCATGAGCCACCGGAAAAAACCCACACGTGGGAGAACATTTGTCGACAAATTTGCAGCAAAGACTGAGCCGGTTGAAGGAGCTCATCCAGCCGGGCCTGCGCGCCTATGCGCCGGAACAGGAGCCTTGTTCACTCTATGAGCCCATGCGCTATGCGCTGAGCGGGGGCGGCAAGCAGCTGCGGCCGCTCTTTCTGCTTTTATCCTGCGAAGCGGTGGGCGGAAGCAGCCGTGAGGCCCTGCCCGCCGCCCTGGCGCTGGAGCTGGTGCACAATTTCACCCTGGTGCACGACGACATCATGGATCATGACGAATTGCGCCACGGCCGCGAGACGGTGTATAAAAAATGGGAGGAGAGCACCGCCATTCTCGCCGGCGACGCTCTGCTCGTACAGGCTTTCCATGCCCTGGCCGATGTGAAAGCGGCCCTGCTGCCCAGGGTGTTGGCCCGCTTTACCGCCGGCATTCTGGAGGTGTGCGAAGGCCAGGCCCTGGACAAGGAATTCGAACTCGAGGCCTCGGTGACGCTGGATGAGTATTACGGCATGATCGCGAAAAAAACCGGCCGGCTTTTTTCTCTGGCCTGCGAGATCGGCGGCCTGCTCGGCCATGGCACTGAGCAACAGGTCCTGGGTTTGGCGGAGTATGGCGCCTGCCTAGGGCGCGCCTTCCAGATTCAGGACGATGTTCTGGATCTGGTCTCCGAAAAGGCAACACTGGGCAAGGATATCGGAAGCGATATACGGGAAAACAAAAAAACGTTTCTCATGGCCTACCTGTTTCAATACGGCGCGCAGGAGCAGCAGCAACAGATACGCCGGCTGGCTGAAAAAAATGAGCTGAGCCGGGAGGAACTGCAACAGGCTGTAGACGTGTTTACCGCGGCCGGCGCCCTGTCGGCGGCCGAGACGGAAATAAAACGCTGCATCACGCTGGCGCAGACGGCGCTTCAGCCGATCGAGAATGAGGAGGCGAAGAATCCTCTCATCCTCATGCTCACCACGTTGGCAAAGCGAACCTTCTGATCGCCTCAACGCTGCGGCCGCTGTGCGCGAAAAAAAAGGCGGATAATGTATCCGCCTTTTTTTTCATTCCAAGTCTCGTACTGTGCCGCGGGCTAGTTCTTATCATAGACCATTCTGGTTTTGCGCTCGCCGCGCGGCGTGTCCCTGGTGGTTTCGACGATCAAGTGATCCCCCTCCAGCGAATAAACCTCCACGGTTCTCATCTCTCGGCTCTGGCCGTCGCGATTGAAAACCTGCAAAGATTCCACGGTCAAGATTTTGCCGTCCGCCGACCATTTGCACACAGAGGTTTTTTCTCCCATGCGGCTGTCGTTGGTGCATTCTTTGCCGTCCAGCGTATAGGTTTCACGCACTGTTCTGTCCTCACCGCTGCGGCTTGGCAGGGTGC
>JAKJDB010000364.1 GCA_022706175.1 Candidatus Zhuqueibacterota bacterium
CCGCCATAATTCTGCATATTTCGCTTTTGTCGCCAGGGTGGAGTAATCCTTTTGCGGAAAGATCATTTTGCCATCATATCGCGTCAACGGCCAATAGGCGCGGGTATTTTCATTCTCAAGATGGATGGTGGAAAGGATAGAGGTAAGGGGGGCTGTGGATTTGAACTCTGCGTCATCCTTTTGCTCTCGTTCAGATTGGGCAGCAAGATTGTCCGCCTGATACACAAGCAGATTGTCGTTATATTCGTGAAAATTATCCCAATACTTGCGATGATGCCACTGGATCAGATCAGGAACCGATGGGGGCAGTTTGAGGCCTAGATAGCTTTTCGCCCATTCTGCGCCAATGGTGCTGTGGTCGAGTCCCAATTTGGGCTCGTTCTGACGCATACGAAATTTGCCAATGTCATGCAAAAGCGCGCCGATAAGGAGTGATTTGTCATCCGATTGAATCATGAGCAAACCTCATAGATCTCTTAATGGATTAATACTCTGTACGCCTTGTTGCGTAAACCTTAACACGAATAAGGGCAGTTCTCCTTTTGCACAAGCCGCCAACATCGTTCAAGCGGAATTCATAACCGACTCCCGTTTACTGAGATAAAAACTACCTTTGTAATAAGGCTCAAAAGACTGAATTGAACAACCAAAAGAAACAGGTGTGAGCAGCTTGCAGGGGTAAAAGAGAATTGGTACTTGAATAGTGAAGCTTGACCCCTCAATGAATAGAAAAAGGCACAGTTCAGCCTTAAAATTTGCTAAAGTGTGCCTTTGTTTTTAACTATGGACTCGATCAAAATATTACCCTCGCCCACCAAACAGCCGGCCCTTCTGACTCTACACTATTACAATTTTAATGAAATGAATGGTAAAAATCAATTATTATTTCTTTTTTTTTGAAAATTCGCTTATGCCAGTGCTCATAAATAATGAATGATCTACTGTAACCAGATAAATCCGGCTAAAAATTGTTCTTTCTTCAGCAACTGCGTTTCTTGGCAAAGCCTACGATATATATTAATGATTTGCACCAATTTAATTGGTTTTTTCAATTCGCAAACCTGAAATTGATGATATCCCCGTCTTTGACGATGTACTCTTTGCCCTCCAGGCGCAGCACCGCGTCGCTGCGGCATTTGGCCATGGTCCCGCGCTGAATGAAATCGTCATAGCTCACCACCTCGGCGCGAATGAACCCTTTTTCAATGTCGCTGTGTATTTCGCCCGCGGCCGCAGGCGCCGGGGTGTGGCTGCGGATGGTCCAGGCGCGGGTTTCGTCGTCGCCCACGGTGAAAAAGGAGATCAATCCGAGCAGATCGTAAGAGGCGCGGATCAGCTTTTCCATGGCCGCCTCCTTGATGCCGGCGTCCTCGCGGAACAGCTGCGCTTCGTCGTCCGGCAGCTGCTGAATCTCCATTTCGATGCGCGCGGACACGGGCAGGACAGCGGTGGCCGGCTGGGCGTTCCACTCGGCGAACCCGGCGGTGATCTCGGCCTCGCGGCGGATGTCCTTCTCATCGATGTTGAGCACCACCAGCAGCGGCTTTTGGGTGAGGAACTGGTAGCCGCGCACGATCAGCTCTTCGTCCGGCGCCATGGGCATCAGCCGCAGCGGTTTCTCCGCCTCCAGATGCGCTTTGAATTTTTCCAGCAGATGGAACTCTTTGACATCCGCGTCGGTCTTGCGCACGCGCATCTGTCGCTGCAGCCGCTCCATGCGGTTTTCGATGATGGACAGATCGCTGAGGATGAACTCGGACCCCACCAGCTGCAGGTCCCGCTTGGGATCGATGCTGTTGAGCGGGTGGCTGACGTTCTCGTTCTGGTGACAGCGGATCACCAGCAGAACCGCGTCGACGATGCGGATCTGGCCGAGGAACTGGTCGCTGAATCCGCCTTTTTTGTTTTCATCCGCGCTCAATCCGGACAGGTCCAGATATTCGATGGTGGCGGGAACGTTTTTTTTCGGCTTGAATATCTGGTACAAGCGGTCCAGCCGCTGGTTTGACCACCGCGTGCTGGGCTTCCGCCTTGCCGATAGAGTGGGCGCCGGTGCTGACCGCCGATCCGGTCAATGCGTTGAACAGCGTGCTTTTGCCCGAAAAGGGCAGGCCGACAATGCCTATTTTCATAATGCTCCTTATCGTTTGCGCGCCTAAATATAGACCTTACGCCGGCCATAATCAACAGCTTTTTCGCAGCCTGCAGACGGAGAGAGGGTGGACGAAAAAGATGGTTTCATATTTCCGGGATTTTTCGCATATTGTCCCAGATAGGGAAAGAGGTATCAAACTATTTCAAATCTAAAGTGCTTGAAGCTTGCGGCTAAAGCGGATTTGAGATCCTTCAGGCCGCCGAAAAAGAGTCGAGTCTTGATGTATGAAAATGAACGGCGGCCTTCAGGATGATAAAATAAAAAAATTCCCCTCAAAATTCACTGCACTTTTTGCAAGGATATGTTCATGCTCGAACGGAAAAAAAGCGGATCCATGGTATGTCCCGGCTGCGGCCGGCTGATTTCGGTCAACGCACCCTCGTGTATTCATTGCGGCAGGAAAAATCCCGGCCTGTGGGGCTGGGGTCCGAGCCTGAGCCGCTGGCTGGCTGATTTCCGCGGCCTGGTGACCTCGTTGACCATCGCCTGCGTCGCCCTGTACGTCATCAGCCTGGCGCTGGATCTTTCGGCTGTTCTGCATCCGCGCGGCATGATGTCTTTTCTATCCCCGGGCATGGAAAGCCTGGACCGCATGGGCATGACCGGCCGATACGCCATCAGCCATGGCCGTTGGTGGACGCTGCTGACCGCAGTCTATCTGCACGGCGGCATTCTGCACATTCTGTTCAATGTGATGTGGCTGCGCCAGCTCGGCTATATGGTGGAAGAGCTGTACGGCACAGGCCGAGCGTTCATCATCTTTACCGTCTCGGGCGTTACGGGTTTTATGCTCTCGGTTATGATGGGCTCCATGTTCACGCTGGGAGGCTCGGGCGCTATTTTCGGCATGCTCGGCAGCCTGATCTATTACGGCCGCAAACACGGCGGCGATTTCGGCAGCGCCCTCTATCGCCAGGTGGGCAGCTGGGCGATCATGGCCTTTGTGTTCGGCTTTCTTTTTCCCAATATCGACAACTGGGCCCACTTTGGCGGATTTGCCGGCGGTTTTTTCATCAGCGCCCTGATGGGCCTTCGCGAAGCGCGCAAAGAGAAAAAAGCCATCACCCTTGCGGCCGGGGCGCTGGTGGTGCTCACGCTGTTCTGTTTTTTGCTGGCGATCATTCGGCCGCACTAGTCTTGATTCAGCGATGGAGTGAAACAGACCTGCAAATCAGCGTCATCATTCCGGTGTACAACCGCGCTGATCTGGTCAGCCGGGCGATCGATTCGGTGCTGGCGCAGAGCCGTCCGGCTGATGAGGTGATTGTGGTGGACGACGGCTCCACCGACGACACCATCGGTGCTGTTCAGCGTTTCGGCGACCGCGTGCGCATGATCCATCAGCCGCACAGCGGCGTGTCCGCCGGCCGCAACCGCGGCATTCGCGCGGCGCGTTACGACTGGCTGGCGTTTCTCGATTCCGACGATCTGTGGAAACCGGACAAACTGCAGCGTCAGTGCAAAGCCCTGCAGGAGCAGCCGGATTCGCTGGTCTGCTATACGGATGAAGAGTGGCGCAAAGACGGTCGCTGGAAGAATCAGAGCAAACATCATCAAAAGTATTCCGGCTGGATCTATGCCCGGTGCCTGCCGCTGTGCCTCATCAGTCCGTCGTCCGTGCTGCTGCACCGGCGCGTTCTGGAGGCAGCAGGGCTGTTCGATGAACAACTGCCGGCGTGCGAAGACTATGATCTCTGGCTGCGGGTCTGTTTGCGTTTTCCGGTGCTGTTCCTCGCGGAACGCTTGATCGTAAAACAGGCCGGCGACTGGGAACAGCTTTCCATGCAGCACAGCCTGGACCGCTATCGCATCATCAGTTTGGATAAGGTGCTGCGCCAGGAGCCCCTATTCGAAGAACAACGACTGCTGACCATCGCCCAACTGGTGGAAAAGTGCCGAATCTATGGCCTGGGCTGTCGAAAACACGGGCGAGATGAGGAGGCGCTGTGG
>JAKJDB010000365.1 GCA_022706175.1 Candidatus Zhuqueibacterota bacterium
CGCCGGACGGTGTGCGCCAGAGTCAGCGCAACGAACACTGCAGGCTGTCGCGAAACACACCCAGGCTGCCGAAACTTTCCTTAAATCGAGCCAGACCCCAGTTGGGTTCTTCATTGACGGTAAAAATGCCAAAGTCCAAAAACTGATGTCCCTGCTGCAGACTCCAGTCGATGATGTCGTGAAAGAGCAGATTCACGCCGCGAAACTGCTGGTACGCTTCATCATGGCTGATGTAAAAAGCCAGCACCACCTTGGGATTGCAGGTGAACAGCACCACGCCCGCCACCATGGTGTCGCCGTGATAGGCGGCGAACAGCCGGATCGCCTCGGGGAACAGGGCGCGCAGGGCGAGCAGTTCATCCAGGGAGTGCGTCGGCGTGACGTTGTGGCGCAGGCGCAGATTTTTTTTCAGAATGGCGTAGAACCGCTCGTACTCGTCCGATTCGCGCACCTGCACGCCCAACTTTTGACTGCGCCGCACGGCGCGTCGGGACCCTTCGGTAAACGTGTACAGGATGTGGTCCCGGTGATAATCAAGGGGAATGACGCTGGACACTTCGCGCTTGCGATAGACGAAACCGTTCTGCAGCAGACTGAAATCGATATAGCTGCTGGGCTGGCGCAGATAGATCATCGGCGGCGGCGTCATGTCCACGGCATCGAATCCCGCCTCGCGGGCATAGGCGAGCAACGTCGTCACCAGCCGGAAACTTTCCTCCAGAGAGCAGTGCGGTTTGACCAGAAAACCGCCGTAAGAAGCGCCGCGATGGGAGATCAACACGCGCCGGCCGTTGTCCTGGAAATCCACGGCAGGGAACTGGGCGATGCGCCGGCCTTTGTCGAAAAACACCAGAGAGTGGTCCTTGAACCGATCCACCGGATGATAGGAGAGAAATTTGCGCGTGTGAAAAATGGTGCCGTTGTTGCTGGCGGCGACGAACTCCTCCCACTCGGCCTGTTCCGCCTCCCGGTAGGGCGCCACGGTGAACAATGAACGATTGACGGTATGGTTTTTCATCAGCCGGATTCTCGGGACTAGGACTGGGGGCCCATTAATTTGACCAGGATGGCCTTCTGCACGTGCAGGCGGTTCTCCGCTTCGTCAAAGACCACGGAATGGGGACCATCCATCACGGCATCGGTGATCTCATCGCCGCGATGCGCCGGCAGGCAGTGCATGACGATGTGCCCGGGATCCGCACGCGTCAGAAGCGCTTCATCCACGGTGTAAGGCCGAAAAATCTTTTTGCGCTTCTCCGTCTCCGCCTCCTGGCCCATACTGGCCCAGGTGTCGGTATAGACCACGTCGGCGCCGGCAACCGCCTGTTGCGGATCCTCCGTCAGCAGAATTCTGCTGACGTTCTTGGCGCGAGCCTGCTTCAGCAATTTTGGATCCGGCTCATACCCCGAAGGGCAGGCGAGGCGCAGATCCAGTTCCAACACGCCGGCCAGGTTGATCCAGGAATTGGCGATGTTGTTGCCGTCGCCCACATAGGCGATCCTGACGCCCTGTAACCGTTTTTTATGCTCCAGGATGGTCAGGCTGTCGCCGAGAATCTGGCAGGGATGAAGCAGGTCGGACAGCCCGTTGATCACCGGCACCTCAGCCCACTGCGCCAGCTCTTGCACCAGGTGATGGCCGAACACTCTGGCCATGATGCCGTTGCAAAAGCGGCTGAGAACACGGGCGACGTCGGCGACCGATTCGCGCACGCCCAGGCCGATCTCCTGCGGGCCCAGATAGACCGCATGCCCGCCCAGTTGATACATGCCGACTTCAAAGGAGACGCGGGTGCGGTTGGACGGTTTTTGAAAGATCATCGCCAGGGTTTTTCCCTGCAGAATCGGATGTGGAGAACCGGAGCGGGTCTGCTGTTTTAATGTCTGCGCCGTCTCCAGGACGCCCCATATCTCCTCCGCGCTGAAATCGGTCTCGGATAAAAAATCACGCTTCATTTGAATCTCCCAAGATGGATGGTGAACAGCCTTTCGTTCACGTCGGTGCGGTTGACAGGCGGATGTTTGCCCGGCGCGCAAACGGCGCACCGTTCGTCCCTCAGCCCATCGGTCCGGGTTCACCGGGCGTCGGCGAAAAGCCTATAACACGTAGCGGCTCAGATCCTCGTCCGCAATGACCTCGTGCAGGGTTTCCTGGACCATCTTTTTGTCCACATGCACTTCCCGAATGTTTTTATCCGGGATTTTAAAAAGCACGTCTTCCAACAGAATGCTCATGATCGTATGCAGGCGGCGGGCGCCGATGTTCTCGCTGCGCGCATTCACCTCTGTAGCGGTTTTGGCGATCTCTCTGATCGCGCTGGCGGAAAAATATATTTTGACCCCCTCACTCGCCAGAATGGCGGTGTACTGGCGGATCAGGGCGTTTTTCGGTTCGGTTAAAATTCGTTCAAAATCGCCGGTGGTCAGCGCCTGCAGTTCGACGCGAATGGGAAACCGGCCCTGCAGTTCCGGGATCAGATCCGAGGGCTTGGACATATGAAAAGCGCCGGAGGCGATAAAGAGCACATGATCGGAACGAACCATGCCGTATTTGGTGATGACATTGGTGCCCTCGATCACCGGCAGCAGATCGCGTTGTACGCCCTCGCGCGAGACATCGGGTCCGCCGCCGTTGTTCTCGCCCGAGATTTTGTCGATCTCGTCGAGAAAAACGATGCCGGTCTCTTCTACACGATAAATCGCCTCGCGCACCACTTCGTCCATATCGATGAGCTTTTGCGTCTCCTCCTGGGCGAGCCACATCCACGCCTCGGAGATGGTCATCTTGCGCTTTTTGGTTTTCTTGGGCATCATCGGGCCGAACAGCTCCTGAATGCTGAGCCCCATCTCCTCGATGCCCACGGGGGAGATGATCTGCATCAACGGCGGCAGTTCGCTGGGCACCTCCATCTCGATCAGCCGTCCGTCGAGCTTGCCCTCGTGCAGCTGCTGGCGCAGTTTTTCCCGGCTTTGCCGGTTTTTTTCCTCCTGCGCCTTGCGCTCCGGCGCAGAGGCCGCGGCCGGCGGTTCGACGGGCGGCAACAGGAGATCCAACAGCCGTTCGTCGGCAAGTTCATGCGCCTTTTCCTGCACCTGCTCCATGCGGTCCGCACGGACCATGTTGACCGACAGGTCCACCAGATCCCGAATGATGGACTCCACATCGCGGCCGACATAGCCCACTTCGGTGAACTTGCTGGCCTCCACCTTGATGAACGGTGCGTTGGCCAATTTAGCCAGTCGGCGCGCCAGTTCGGTCTTGCCCACGCCGGTGGGGCCGATGAGGATGATGTTGTTCGGCATGATCTCTTCGCGCAACTCTTCCGCGATTTGTTGCCTGCGCCAGCGATTGCGCAAGGCGATGGCCACGGCGCGCTTGGCATCCTCCTGGCCGATGATGTATTTATCCAGCTCCGCGACGATTTCGCGCGGCTTCAGTTCGTTGTCCTTCATTCGAGCGTCTCGATCGTCAATTTGGAATTCGTAAAAATGCACAGGCCGGCGGCGATCTCCATGGCCTCCTTGACCAGAGTCAGGGCGTCGAGTTTGGAATGTTTCATCAACGCCCGTGCGGCCGCCAGAGCATACGGGCCGCCGCTGCCGATGGCGATGGCGTTGTCATCGGGTTCGATCAGATCGCCGGTGCCTGTGATCAGATAGATCTTTTCTTTATCCAGCACCACCAGTTGGGCGTCCAGGCGGCGGAGAAAGCGGTCGTTGCGCCAATCCTTCGCCATTTCGATCACCGCGCGCCCCAGATTGCCGCGGAATTCATCCAGCTTGTTCTCGAACCGGTCGAACAGGGTGAACGCGTCCGAGGCGCCGCCGGCAAAGCCGGCCAGCACCTGGTCGTGATACAGCTTGCGCACTTTGCGGGCTTTGTTCTTGAGAACAGTGTCGCCATAGGTCACCTGGCCGTCGCCGGCGAGCACCACTTTGCCCTGATGACGCAGTCCGAGGATGGTCGTGCTGTGTATGGGAGGGAACGAAGACATGATTAGATTTTCCTCCGCAACCGGGAGACCGGAATCATCATCTGTTCACGATATTTCGCCACCGTACGTCGGGCTACGTTGTAGCCCTTGGCCTTCAACAGGGCGGC
>JAKJDB010000366.1 GCA_022706175.1 Candidatus Zhuqueibacterota bacterium
CAAAGCCGGACAGCCGCCTTTGAGCAGTCCGAGCCGCAGGGCTGCGGCGGCATAGAGAAGTGAAAAAATGATCCAGGCGGAATAATTCTGCAGCGGTATCTCCTCCTCCAGCCAGCGCCAATAATCCAGTTTGACGGCCGCAGGTTCCATGACCCAATCGAAAAACACCATGAGCAGGGCGATGAGAATCACTTGCCCGCCGGCGGAGCGGAACAGTGCGGGACCGGTCCGGCCAAACCGGCGGACGAGCCACTCCATAACGCCGGCGGACGATAGGATCATGGTCAACCAGGCACAGCCGATGACCACCGGCACTCCCAACAGCTGCGGCTGCAACACTTGTCCGTAGGCGTACGGGCCAAAGACCTTGCCGCTGTGCACGCCGAACCATTCGAGAAAAAAAGCCGAAACGATCACGCCGATCGAAAACAAAGCCCAGCGGCTCGAGTCGGCAACGCCTTTACGGCGCGCACAGGCGAGGAACAGCAGCACAGCCAGACTGAAGAGCATGGGGGCGGCCAGTGCGCGCATGAGCGGCTGAAACCACCCCAGCACATGCCAAAGCCCGCCGGCACAGAGAAGGAGGTACAGACTAACAAGAGTCGTTATTTTTGTCTGCCGGGTGTGCAATGGTTTTTCAACAGGATCAGCCGTCATTTCGGCTTCCGCCGGATTTACTGTTTTGAAAAGGAACCGGTCGTCCTTTCCAGGCGATGTGACCTAACCAGTAATAATAAAACGAGGTGAGGCCGACGAGAATGGTCGCGAAAATGCTGATGGGGTGGAGCACGATGCTGTAAAAGGGCGGTTGTTTGAATTTGGCCGCCACCATGAAACGGATGAGGATGTTGATCCCCACGGCCGGCAGCGCATAGGGCCGCAATAGGGGGTACAACAGAAGCAGATATGGGACGATAAAGATGAAAAAGAGAAATCCGATGAACAGAAAATAGGGCAGAGCCTGAAAATTCATCAGGCCGAAAGCGTTTTTGGCAAAGCCGAACCACACCTCTTTCGCTCCGGTGTACATGCGGCCGAACACCGCATCGCGGCCCGAGGCGGTGAGGGTTCTGAGCCCCAGCTGTTTGGCCCTGCGGCTGAGCGCCGTATCTTCGACGATGTGACCCCGCACCGAAGCGTGACCGCCCATCCGGTCATAGCCCCGTTGGGTAAAGGCGATCCACTGTCCGTTGGCGGCGGAGAGAGAGGCAAACCGGCTGTGATAGGTCAACCACAGCGGCAGCAGACTGTAGACAAACAGATCAAACATGGGCACAATCAGTTTCTCCGCCCAGGTTTGGGTGATCTGCTGGGGAAAAGCTGAAAAGAGATCCAGGTCGAGCTTTTGCATCCAGCCCACGGTACGCGAGACCGCGAAAGGAGCATAAAAGTTGTCCGCATCGGTAAAGATCAGGATGGCGCCCTGCGCTTCGTGGCTCAGCTGATGGCAGGCCCAGTTTTTGCCGGTCCATGCTTTCGGCAGGCTTTTGCCCTGGATCAGGCGGATGCGTTTATCGATCTCTGCATAGCCGACCACCAGCTGGGCGGTTTTATCCTGAGAGTGGTCGTCGAGCACGATGATTTCGAGATCCGGGTAATCCTGGCTGCACAGAGCGGCGAGGCAGGTTGGGATGGTGCGCTCTTCGTTGCGCGCCGGCACCAGCACCGATACCTTGGGAAAGCGGACCGGTTTCGGGCCGTTTTTCACCATGGGCGCTGTGAGCGCGTTGAAAAGGGCTACGATAAAAATCAGCGCCAGCATCATATAGAGCGCGATCAAAATATGGATCATGTCTTCTCCCTTGTGAACAGTCGGCGCCAGCGCAGCCAGCGGGTGTCCACCGAGCTCGAGCCTTGCAACAGAATGCGCCCCTGCTCTTTTTGCAGTATACGCCGGTTCATTCTCTCGAGAAGATCCTGGTGCTGCTCTTCCCAGGAGGACAGGGCCCGTGCCTCGTTTGTCCGGATCAGCGGATCGGAGAATTCGAAAAAGACCTGCGGCTTCTGCTGCAGCAAAAATTCCAGCCTGATGCCCAACTGAACCACGCAGACAGGGGTGGAGACGTTGGCCAACAGCCAGCGCACGCCGGGCTTGTAGCCCAACGGACGCGTAGGCCAGGGCAGCAGCTCGCCCTGGGCAAAGACGCAGACCAGAGGCCAAGGAGGCCCGGCGGTGTGGAGAATTTCCCGCGTGTAGCGCAACGACCGGCGTACGCCGCCGGCGGTATCCGGATCGATGGAGAAAGCGCCGAGGCGGCTGAAGAAGGGGTGTTTGCTCAGCTCCCGCTCGAGCATCATCACATAGGGTCGGCGCCGCCAGAGTTTTTCGTTGAGCACATGGATGAAAAAGCCGTCCCACCAGCTGCTGTGATTGGGTAGAATCAGCAGCGGCTGATCCTGCGGCCACTCCGGCTCGTTGCCGAGCAGGTGCAGCGAATGGAACTGTTTTTTCATCGCGCGCAGGATGTAGCGGTGAAAGAGGGCTTTGGCGATTTTACTGTGACGCGCAGGGATCACGGCCTGTATCCTTCCGGGCAAGGGGCTGAACTCAGCGCCGCCGCAGGTATTCGTGCAAGAACATCGCCATCTTACTGACGTCTGGGATAAAGACGCGGCCGATGAACGGATTATAGTCCGCCCGTTCTATTTTACGCAGAATCGACCGGTAGATCCGGCTTGCGGTATAAATGCTGAACCGCGCATCGGCGTCCAGCATGGCGATGCCGGGTTCTGCCTCGTTATAATACGAGTGGGCGCGTTGAATCTGAAACTCCATCAGCCGGCGCAGCTGCGGGGTCATGCGTTCGTTCAAAATATCCTCTGCGGACACGGAAAAATTTTTCAGCTCTTCAGCCGGGATGTAAATTCTGCCGATCTGTTTGTCCTCCTGAATGTCGCGAAGGATGTTGGTCAGCTGCATGGCGATGCCGAGTTTTTCCGCATAGGGAAAGGCCTCCTCGCTCTGATAGCCGAGGATATGGGTCATCATTAGTCCCACCACGCCGGCGACGCGATAGGCGAACAGGCTCAGTTCGGCAAAGCTTTCATAACCGCTGAAGCCGGCGTCCATCTCTACGCCTTTGATCAGCTCCTGGCTATACTTTTCGGGAATGCCGTACTTCTGCGCGACAAAGATGAACGATTTGATGATGGGGTGTTCGGATTCGCCGGACCGGTAGGCGGCTGCAATCTCCCCGGCAAGACAGGACAGCTCTTGCAGCAGCTCCGGGCGGCCGCGCGGCCGCGGCAGATCGATCAGATTGTCGGCATAGCGGCAAAAGCCATAGAGCGCAAAGGTCGCCCACCGTTTTTCAACCGGCAGCAGCCGCGAAGAAAAATAGAAACTGCGCGCATAGTGCGCGGTGAGCGCCCGTGCGTAGAGAAAGGACGGCGCCAGGGTTTTATCCTTCCAAAAGGCGTTCATAGGCCCTTCAGTTTTTTTGCAGATCTTGCCGGATTACGGCGTCGGTGGCGGCGGCGGTCAGGATGACGCCGGGCAGACCGGCGCCCGGATGGGTGCTGGCGCCGACCAGGTAGAGTCCCTTGACGTCTTCGCTGCGGTTATGCGGCCGAAAGATTGCGGTCTGGGTCAACTTGGGTTCAACGCCCCAGGCGCTGCCGTAAACGGCATTCTGCTTTCGTTGAAAATCCTCCGGGGTAAAGAGCTTTTTGACCGCGATGTTCGCCTGCAGCCCCTCCAGGCCGAAGCGGTGCTCCAGATGATCCAGGATACGTTGGGCGAACGGCTCCGCCAGTTCCCGCCAGTTGTGTCCGCTGCGTAGATTGGCCACCGGCGCCAGGATGTACAGGCTTTCGCAGCCCGGCGGCGCCATCGAGTCGTCGGTGCGCGTGGGGGTGTGGAGGTAGAGCGAAAAATCTTCCGGCACCACCTTGCGGTCAAAGATGTCGCGGATCAAACCGTGGTAGCGTTGCGCCAGAATCAGCGTGTGATGCAAAAGCCGAGGATAGCGTTTTTTCAGGCCGAGATAGATGAGGAATGCGCTCATGGAATAGTCCACGCGCCCCAGCCGCCGGTCGCTCCATTTTTTGCGATGTTCCGCTTTGATCAGATCGCGATGGGTATGGATG
>JAKJDB010000367.1 GCA_022706175.1 Candidatus Zhuqueibacterota bacterium
GGCCAAGCCGGTGCCGCCGGGACTGGCCGTGGACCGGGCGGGTCGGGACGTCGTCGACGCGCCGCAGTTGCTGAAAATGTTCGGCCAAAAGGCCGCCTCGCTGTTGCCTCTGGGCGGTCTGGGGGAAACACATGCCGGCTACAAGGGCTATGGACTGGCTATGATGGTGGAGATCCTGTCCGCTGCGTTCAGCGCCGGCCCCTTTTGTTGGGGCGTATCCGGAGTGGATGAGACCGGAAAAAATATTCCGCATCGCCTGGGTCATTTTTTCCTGGCCATGGATATCGCCCATTTCGTCGATGTCCAAGAGTTCAAAAAGATCACCGGCGGCCTGGTGCGTGAGATGAGAGCATCGGCCAAATTGCCCGGCCGGGAGCGCATCTATACAGCAGGAGAGAAAGAGTTTCTGAAGGAACAGACCATTCCGCGAACCGGGGTGCCGCTCAATGCGGAGCTGCAAAAGATGATGAAACAGCTGAACGAAGAGCTGGGGCTCAAAATGAGCCTGCCCTTTTAGAGAGAGGACGTTGGGAATGGCGGCGCAGCCGATTTGGTCGGACGATCAAGATCACCCGCTGTAGGTAAAAGAAAGAGCCTGATTTCATGACCGGAAAAGAGACCTATTCGCGTGCGATCGAGTTCAGGAAGCCGGATTACGTTCCGGTCGATATCGTCGTGGATCTCGACTGGCTGCAGGAAAAAGACCCGGGCAAACGTGAAAGAATTGCCGAACTGCAAGCCGGCTTTCCCGATGACCTGCTGCGCTGGCTGAACGCTGCCCGCAATGCCGTTGAACCGGTCACTGAGGACCGCATCACCCGTTGGACCGACGAATGGCAGACCGGCTGGGTGGACGACGGCTATGGCGCCAAAACCGAGTCCTATCCGTTGAACGAGGGTTATGAAGCGTTTACGGATTCACTGATTCCGGACGCGCACCACCCCGGCCGGTTCTCCGGAATCGATGAAATCCTCAAGGACCGCAAGCAGCGCTACGTGCAGGCCGCCGTCTGGTTCACCCTCTTTGAGCGGCTGTGGATGCTGCGCGGTTTCGAAAACCTGCTCCTGGATCCCTATGTGGACGAAAGGTCGTTCTGTTCGCTGCGCGACCGCATCGTCGAGTACAACCTGGCGATCATCGACGAGTGGCTCAAGCGCGGCGCCGACGGCATTTTTTTCTCGGACGACTGGGGCAGCCAAAAAGGGCTTCTGATCCATCCCGACGTTTGGCGCAAGTTCTACAAGCCATCCTACCAGCGGATGTTCGACCGGGTGCGTTCCGGCGGGGCGCATGTGTGGATGCATATGTGCGGCAACGTTGTCACCATTCTTCCGGATCTCATCGACATCGGTTTGAATGTGTTGAATCCGGTGCAGCCCCAAGCCATGGATGTGCAGCTCCTTTCCCGCGAATTCGGCGGTCGTCTCTGCTTCTACGGCGGCATCGACGTGCAAGGCCTGCTGATCCATGGATCTCCACAACAAGTGAAAAGGCAAGTCCGTCGTCTTGTCGAGTTGTTCGGCCGTTTCGACGGCGGCTACATCGGCGGCACCAGTCATTCCATCATGCCCGAGACGCCTCTGGACAACATCATCGCGATGTATGAAGCCTTTCTCGAGTATCAGCAGGCCGCCCCTACAGTCAAATAGAAAAAAGTTGTGAATCCTCTGCGGCAGAGAATGGTCGGTGCACTGAATCCATTCTCCACCGCACCGAGGAAGCGCCCGCAAAGATGAAAGAGTGAGCGGTCGTTGAAGCCGACGAATCTCTTCAGCCAAAGTCCTCGGCTGCGCGCCTTCCTTTTTCTCCAACGCCTTCGTTGTTGAAAAAAGCCGGCTGTCGGCGTGCCATGGCTTCGATCCAGGCCGGTCTCTTTCTTCTCGTCCATCTGGCGAACCGCAGCTTTTCACCCACGTAATAATTCCTGTAGGCCTGTACGGGATCTCCTGGAACTTTGTAGGACGCAGGCATGGCTTGCGCAAACTCGGTGAGCCCGATCGATTCAAACCGCATCTCTCGAATCTGATCGACCACTGCAATGGAACGGTGATTTTCGAGCGTCCGGTATCTGTATTGGTACTCTCGATTCAGAGCTTCCGCTAATTTCAGCAGCCACTGCAGATTGGCAAAGGACCTTCCTGCCCATAGAACACAGGGATGCTTCCTATGGGTGGACCGGTACGGCGTCTGGAATCCCTTCTCATTGAGCGCTGTACAGGCGATTTGAACGCTCTCCAGGATCATCTTGACCACGTGTTGATCGCAGTGATAGCGAGCGCACGTGTCGATGTCGAGATCAAGCACAAAGATATTCATGCATCCGCTCGGATCATCGTTTTCGCTCTTTGATCATTTTATGGGATTTTTCTCCGCACCCACGCTTCCGTCGATTCACGCTCCATGGATGGGACGCACGCATAAAGGGGTGACCGACGGGGAGACGGCGGCCGCCGCGGAAATTGCGATAGCTTTTTGCAGTCATGCGATCTTTTGAAATCGGCGGTTTGGCCGAAGCCGGGCATCTCCGTGGAGGCGGATGACAATCGGCAATGCCTTCTCGCCTCAAAGCGGTGCGCTATTTCTATATGACGCTGGTGTGTTCGACGTCACGGGAGGTCCCTATCATCCGCGTGGACACTGGAAAAGCAAAGATAGCGGTCTGCACCGTAGAGGCAGCAACCGCAAAGTGCCGTTCCGATAAAAACGGGCCGCTGGACCCTCGCTTTGCGGCGGCGATAACAGTCGCTGCGTCACACGATGTCAAGGGTTTTGAGAAACGCTGATGCGATCAGCGCGTGTCCGGTATCTGTTGGATGAACGCCGTCTGCTGATAATTCTTCCGGCCGATATTTTGCCACGCAGTTTGCCGCCATCATGCCATCCAGCGGTATGTAATAATCCGCATAGCGTGCGGCCATCTCGCGTACGATCTGAATCTTGGGATCAAGATCTTCGCGCCAGCAGGCTTTATCCGGCATGGTAGGCAGCAGAAAGGGTTCCATGATCAGAATCGTGGTTTGTGGAAGGCTGCTCTTGATCAGTTCGAGAAGACTCGCATAGTGTGCGGCAAACTCCCGGACCGGCCGCGGAGTGTTGGCGTCATAGCGGCGCCAAACATCGTTAATTCCGACCAGAATGGAAATAAAATCCGGTGCGATCTCTAAAATATCGGTGGTATTCATCGAGATCAGATCAGAGATCCGTGCGCCGGATAGGCCCTTGTTGATGAACCTGACCTGGTTATCTGCATACAGCGCGTGATGGATGTGCGCCACTTTAGCCGGATAGCCTGTGCCGAGTGAGGCGACCTCTTCACGATTTCTGCCGCAATCCGTTATGCTGTCGCCTAAAAATAATACCGTCTGCCCGCGGCCAAACATCTGCTTCATCGTTCCTCCGGATTTCCTGTATTTTCGATTAAAGCGATCGACAAGGGCGGCAGGTCCACCGTTAGTTCGCCGCCAACCAACTCGCGAAGATTCTCCGTCATCTCCCTGCTGGAAGTGATTTCCCGTACTCGTTTCGTCAATCGCTGATCATGGATGCGGGCCGTTTGATGATCTTCCGTCCAGTTTGCCAGCGTCAGGGCAAATCGGCCTTGTGGAGTATGCCAGGCGCTGTGAAATACAGCGGGAACCGCCTGCCGCCTGCCTTTATTTTCCCATTCCATGACGCCTATCTGCTCGACGCGAGCAGGCCGCATCATACGGCCATATACCAGGTACTCTTTGCCTGCGCCACGGCGCAGGGCGGTTACCGTCCTGATCATTTCCAGTCCGTGATCGGCGTCCCCTGTCCGAGGAGTCCACTCCCCCCAGTTCCAGGTATCTTTGTCCAGCAGGGTTCCGTCTCCGGTCAGCACCCCGCCGGGAATTTCGCCCAGCACGCCGTTGAGCGCATTGGCGATGGTCACATGGTAGGGCTCCGGTCCACGGCTCATCATGCCATGCAGAATCAGACATTCGTGAAAAAGAAATTGATAGAGCGGGATCGTGTGTGCCGCCAGCTCATCCGCAGCATAGTTCCCCGCCGGCACCGCCCGTACATCCGCCTCTTGGAAAAACGGCAGACAGTAATCATTGACG
>JAKJDB010000368.1 GCA_022706175.1 Candidatus Zhuqueibacterota bacterium
TGTTGTGTTGACTGCACACCGCCACTTCCAGCGGGTCTTGGTGCAGGTCAATGCCGTTCTTGCGGTAGAGCTCGATGGCCAGTGGGTTCATTTTTTCCAGCCGTTGAATGGGTGAACCGAACAGCGCTTCCGAATTTTTCAGATAGGTGTACGCTTCCGGCTCGAGAGCTTCGAATGAAAAAGCGCCGATGCGTTCATCGCCGAGCGGGTTGCTGCGAAAATCCATATACACGCGGCGGCCTTTGATGACCGTCTCGATGTACACCAGTACATCTATCAACGAGGAACCGTAGTTCGGTATTTTGCGTGGATCAAAAGGCCACTGATACCCTTTGAGAAAAACATCGGTGGCCAGTTTGGCCATGGTGGGGAAATAGTCATTAAGAAATTCCCGTTCATCGTGGCCGTCGCGGTCCGTGCTGATGTAGCGCGGGATCACCTGCTGATAGGTGCCGGAGACGTTCCAGCGGAATTGGATGGAAGCCAGGCCGTACTGGGATTCGGTGAGATTGCGGGCCACGGCGCCGACCTCCAGGGCCAGACCGATGGCGCCGGTGTGGCATTCGGGATAGACAGAGGTCTTGTAGAGTCCGCCCGGCCCACCGACGCCGAACACCACCTGATTTGCCTGAAAGAAACAGAGGCCGAAGGTTTCTTCGTTCAATTTGCTTTTATCCAGACCGATCACTCCGACCGCCCGTCCGTCCTCAACGATGAGGCTGACGACGTCGTGCTCATCAAAGATCGGAATGGTTCTCGCCTTGACCTCTTTCAGCAGACACTGCACCATCTGATGCGAGGTCCAGGGTCCTGCCGAGGTGGCGCGTTGGCGGGGATCATGATCGGTCTTGTATCCCACATAACCGCCGAGACTGTTATGCGGGAATGGCACGCCGATCTGCGCCAGGTGAAAGAACTCTTGCGCCGACATGGTGGCTTCGATGAGCGCCAGCTCTCCGTGCATGGCGCCGCCGTCAAACAGCGAGCGTGCCATGTCGTAGGGCGAATCCGGCTCTTTGCCGGACAGGGACAGCTTGTAATAAGTCTGTTTGTCGGATCCGGTGTTGTTGGAGGTGCCGCCGCCGACTTTTTCCGTGATCAGAGCGATGTCGTGATGGCCGTACTCATGCAGATGCACGGCGCAGTTGAGCGATGCGGCGCCGCTGCCGACGATGATCGTGTCAACCTGATGGACGGGAAAGGATAATCCTTCAAGGACGAGTGTGTGGTCAGTCATGAGAACTCCGGGAAAATGGTTGGTACGAAAAGCCTATAATCGGTGCAGATGAAAGCCGCCGTCGACGTTGATCACCTCGCCGGTGCTATAGTCCAGAAGCCCTTTGGCGATGGCCACAATGGCCTTGCCGATGTCTTCCGGCTGTCCCCAGCGTTTGAGGGGCAAAAGCCCGCCATCGATCAGCTTGTCGTATTTGGCCTTGACCGTGGAGGTCATATCGGTCATAATGATGCCGGGACGGATTTCAAACACATTGATCTGATGTTCGGCAAGGCGGTCGGCGTAGAGTTTGGTCATCATGCTGACCCCGGCTTTGGAAAGGCAGTACTCTCCGCGCGAGGGGGAGGAGGTGTACGCCGAGTTGGATGAGATGTTCACGATACGGAACATTTGATCCGGATGCACGGCTTTTTGTTCGATCATCCAGTTGGCGACCAGCTGCGTGAGAAAGTAAGGGCCTTTCAGGTTGATCTTCATAACCCGGTCAAAGCTTTCCTCTGTGGCTTGCAGCAAATCCATGCGCACCAGGGGCGCCACGCCGGCGTTGTTCACCAGCAGATGCAGGCGACCGAAGGTTTTTTTAATCTCTTCAATAATTCTTTTTCTCTCCTCAGCCGCGGTGATGTCGGCGCGCAGATAGAGCGCTTTCGCACCCCGTTTTTCCAGTGCGGACAGGGCTTCCTGAGCGTTTTCGTGGACGTCGTCGATCACCACGTCATAGCCGTTCTCAGCCAAATTTTCGGCAATGCCGCGGCCGATGCCGCGGGCGCCGCCGGTGACGAGGGCAACAGGTCTGTTCATGAATATACCTTCAAGTTAGTCAATCAACAGATAAATATAGTGGTTGCGGAACTTGTATTCAAGCCTTTTTATCGGTTGATTTTAGTAAAAAAATTACTAACTTTGCCTTACATCCACGCCTGTAGGCGGTTGCTCCTGGTATCTGATCCTGATTCGGAATGAGGGTTGATGCATGCAAGCTCAGTGGCCGGAAGATCTCAAACGCTTCGGGGGGCATCTTAAAACCAATCTGGGCGGAGTTTTTTCGCCGCGGCGGGAAATTTTTGTCGCACGCGCGCCGGCTCGCCTGGACGTCATGGCCGGATTGTCCGATTACGCCGGCGCCATGGTGCTGTCCACCCCGTTGCGAGAGGCCACGCTGGTGGCGGTGCAAAAACGGCGTGATCGCCGTGTGGTCGTTCGCAACCTGAACCTGAACAAGGAACGAGTGCTGAACTGCGAGTACAGGCTGGACGACCTGTATGAGGATGGTCTTCTCAAGCCCTACCCGCTGCTGCAACGCCAATTCGCTCAGGATGCAAACAATCGCTGGCTGGGGCATGTGGTCGGCGCCCTAGCGGTGCTGCAGCATGAGGGCTTTGTTCAGCAGTGGGAGAACGGCATTAGCATTGCCATCAGCAGCACGATTCCACCGGCCTCCTCGACCGCCTCCTCCGCTGCGCTGCAGGTGGCGAACATGCTGGCGATCAAAGGAGCCTTTGCTCTCGACCTGGACGGATTTCAGATCGCGCTCGCCTGTCAGACACTGGAAAACCGCATCATGGGCATGCCGTGCGGCATTACCACCCACGTGGCTGTGGCTTTGGGACAGAGCAACCACACCATGGTGCTGCGCTGTCAGCCGCATGAGTTGGTCAAGATGATGTCCCTGCCGCCTGGCGTGCAGTGGGTCGGCATCTACTGCGGCCTGATGTCGCCGCAGCGGGAAAGCCGCTACCGCGATCTGCGCATCGCCTCCTTTATGGGCCGGAGAATGATCCAGCACCACAGCGGCGCCTCCGATGAAGCGATGCCCATGGGTTATCTCTGCAACACGAATCCGGTGCAATGGGAACAGCGGTTGCGCAAGCAGGTGCTGTCCAAAATAACCGGCCAGGAGTTTATCAAGCGTTTTGCCACCCACGATGATCCTGCCACTGTGATCAATCTGGAAAAGCGGTATCAACCACGAACAGCAACCGAACATCATCTGTCCGACCATGCGCGCAGCGAACGCTGCGCCGAACTGCTGGATGCAACGCTTCACCCCTCTCAGCAGAGCCTGCTGGAGGCCGGCCAGCTGATGTATGAGTCGCATCAGAGCTATCAGGAGCGTTGCGGCCTGGGAAGCAAGGAGACGGATCTGCTGGTCGATCTGATAAAAGCTCAGGGCCCGGAAAAAGGTCTGTACGGCGCCAAGACCACTGCCTGGGGGTGCGGGGGAACCGTGGCGGTCTTGGCTGCCAAGGGCAGTGAAGACGTGCTGCAAAACCTGGTGAGCCGGTACCGTCACCTGACGAATTTGGAACCCTATCTGTTTTTCGGTTCATCCTGCGGCGCGATGGAGATGGGTGTGGTTCAAATGGTGTTTGATTAAATGGCAAAAAGTATCCGCAAAGCCGTCATCACGGCGGCAGGCAAAGGCACGCGACATTATCCGGCCACCAACGCGGTGCAAAAGGAACTTTTTCCTCTGGTGGATCGCGACGGCGTCACCAAGCCCACCATCCAACTGGTGGTGGAAGAAGCGCTGGCCGCCGGCGTGGAGGAGATCTGCCTGGTGGTGCAGCCCGGTGCAGACGAGGACTTTAAAGAGCATTTTGCCGGACTGAAGAACGGGCAAAGCCTGCAGGACAAGCCATGGATCCAACAGCAATCCGCTCTCCTGGAGCGCCTGCAGCCGAGGCTTTCCTTTATTTATCAACAGAGCGCTGAAGGCTTCGGTCATGCGGTGTACAGCGCCGCCGAATGGGTGGGAGATGAACCGTTTTTACTTTTACTGGGAGATCATGTGTATCTCGCTCCGCAGCCGGGATGGTGCAGCCGCCGGTTGCTGGCGGT
>JAKJDB010000369.1 GCA_022706175.1 Candidatus Zhuqueibacterota bacterium
GTTTCGTCCGCCATGGATGAGAGATGGGCGGCTTCCACAAGCCGCTGTTTGCCGACGCCCGGGGCTGGGATAAAATCGACCGCTACGCGATTTCCCAGGGTGATAGTCCCGGTCTTGTCCAATAGGAGCACATCGATATCGCCGGCTGCCTCGACCGCACGACCGTTGGCGGCGATGATGTTGTGGCGCAGCATGCGGTCCATTCCGCTGATGCCGATGGCGGAGAGCAATCCTCCGATAGTGGTCGGGACCAGGCAAACCAGAAGAGCAGTCAGCACCGGCAGGCTGAGAAGGGGGGCATCATATGTTCCTGCGCCTGCCAGACTATAGGCGCCGAAAAAATAGAGTGAGACCGTTACCAACAGGAAGATCAGTGAGAGCACGGTCAGCAGGATAGAGAGGGCGATTTCGTTAGGGGTTTTTTGCCGCCGGGCTCCTTCGATCAAACCGATCATCCGGTCGAGAAAAGTCTGGCCTTGAACCGCGGTGATACGCACAGTGATAGTATCACTCAATATTTTAGTGCCGCCGGTGACTGCGGAACGATCGCCGCCGCTTTCGCGGATGACCGGCGCCGACTCGCCGGTAACGGCTGATTCGTCCACGGTCGCGATCCCTTCTATCACCTCGCCGTCGGAAGGGATGATATCGCCGGCGCGGCAGATGACCACATCACCGGCGTTCAATTGAGCGGCAGGCACCCACTTCTCCTGACCTTCCCAAATCAGCCGTGCGCGGGTTTCGCTGCGACTGCGGCGCAGACTGGCTGCCTGGGCTTTGCCCCTTCCTTCCGCCAGAGCCTCGGCAAAATTGGCAAAAAGAATGGTGAACCACAGCCAGAAGCAAATCTGTACATTAAAGCGGTTCCATCCCTCCTTCTGCAGGAGGACAAAGGTGGTTGCCAATGCCCCAAGCCAGACGATGAAAATCACCGGATTTTTAATCTGCCAACGGGGATCGAGCTTACGCAGGGCATCTGTCAGTGCGCGGCTGAACAAATCTCGCGTCATCAATTTACTGAAATCAGCATTCGTGTGCATGATAACCTCAGAACAAAATTCCCATTCTGACCAGGGCATGTTCCAGCAGGGGGCCGAGGCATAGGGTCGGGAAAAAAGTCAGGACACCGATGATAAGAATGACGCCCAGTAACAGCCCGGCGAACAGTGCGGTATCAGTCCGCAGGGTACCCACGGTTTCTGCTATACGCTTTTTCTCCGCCAAGCGACCAGCCATGGCCAGGATCGGATAAATCGCCGCGATTCGGCCCAGCAGCATCGCCAACGCCAGGTAACCGTTGTAAAAGGGGGTATTGGCGTCCAAACCGGCGAAGGCGCTGCCATTGTTACCGGCTGCGGAACTGAAAGCGTAGAGAATCTGCGAAAGACCATGGGGGCCGGCGATGGTTCGACCTGCCAGGCCGGCCTGAGTCGAAACCGCCAAAGCGCTGCCCGTCAGGATGAGCAGGATTGGCGCCAGCATGATGATCATCGCCATTTTGACTTCCAAGGCCTCGATTTTTTTGCCCAAGTACTCCGGCGTTCGTCCCACCATGAGACCGGCGATAAACACTGTGATTAAAACAAAGACCAGCATACCAGTAAGTCCCACGCCGACTCCGCCAAAAATCACCTCTCCAAGCATAATGTTGAGCATGGCCACACCACCGCTCAGTGGTGTGCTGCTGTCCAGCATGGCATTGACAGAGCCGTTGGATGCGCAGGTCGTTGCGATGCTCCAGAGAGTACTGACACCAACGCCGCAGGAAAGTTCAACGCCCTCCAGCGATGGCTGATGGTCGCAGGCAGGAACCGGTCCATAGGCGCTGCTCAAGGCAACAGCCAGACCAGCCAGTAAAAGGAACAGCATAACCAGCCAAAGGATCCATCCTTGTCTTTTCGAGCCCACCATCAGACCAAAAAAGAGCACCAGAGTGGAGGGCGCCAGCAGAATGGCCAGCATTTCCAGAAAGTTGCTCACAGGGGTTGGGTTCTCAAAAGGATGGGCGCTGTTGGCGCCGTAATAGCCGCCGCCGTTGGTGCCGAGCTGCTTGATGGCAATCTGGGACGCGACCGGTCCGAGGGGTATGGTCTGCAGACGACCGCCAGGAACCGTTGCGATCGGGTCACCTTTCCAACTCTGCACCACTCCCTGGCCGGCCAGCAACAGGGCCAGTAGAAGAGCGAGTGGGAGAAAAACATAGACCGTCGTGCGGACGAGATCCTGCCAGAAATTGCCGATGGTCGTAGATTGTTCCCGAATAAATCCCCGAATCAAGGCTAGAAGCACGGCCACTCCTGTGGCAGCGCTGATAAAGTTCTGCACGGTCAGCCCGATCATTTGCGTCAAAGGGCTTAGAGTGGTTTCACCTGAGTAGGCTTGCCAGTTGGTATTGGTGACGAAGCTTACGGCCGTATTAAGGGCTAAGCGCCATGGAACTGCAGCTCTGTGTGCCGGATTGAAGGGCAGATGTCCCTGAACAAGCTGCAAGATCAGCAGCAAGAGCAGACCAAAAACGTTCAGCAGTCCCAGGCACCAGCCGTATTCGCGGGCGGTCATTTCGCGTTCTGCCGAAACACCGGCAGCCCGGTAGACCATTCGTTCCAACCACCCCAGCGGACGGCTGAGGAAATGGTTTTGGCCGGAAAAGAGATGAAAGAATAATTTGGCCAGCCAGGGTGAAATCAGCGCCAGCAGTATAAAATAAACAGCGATTTGCGCCCCAGTCGAAAAATCCATGATCCACCTCAAATTTTTTCTGCATTGATGAGGGCGTAAATCAGATAGCCTGCCAGAAAGAGCACGATTAAAAATACCAGTATCTGCATAGGGTCCATTTGCCTCTCCCTCTTCCGTTGAACCGGGCCAAGGTGAAAAGCTTCCATGACCCAGCTTGCGAAGTATTTTTCTGCTGGCATAATTTAAGCGGTAAAGGATAAATAATCTATTAGCAAAGGGGCAGAGGCGTATAAAAAAAGTATAAAGAGGAGGACTAGTCAGGAATAACCCTTTAACGTTATGAACGGCTTGATGGTTATATCAAACCGCTGATACTTGTCAAGTTTTTCTCTGATATCCACCTGCACCGACAGCCGCGTCAGCCTTTTTGATTTGGTCCTTTGGTTGTCGGCAAACAGTCGACTGCGAACCCGGCCTTGCGAAAACAATGGCAGGACGGCTGCACTAACCTCGAGAGGCGAATGTATTATCTTGGCAAATAGATTACGGCCGAAGCTTGCTGCTTCGGCCGTAATGTTAACTTCAGCCGTAGTTGCGTCAGGCCTGAAGATATGTGTTATCGAACTTTTGATAACGCTTTTGGGAGTGAATCAGTTTAAAAGTGAACCCGGCAAAGACGATGCTCACGGCACCCGGGTAAACCGGTAAATCTCTCCGCTGGGCTCGAATGAGCCCGCTGCGTTCATTTGGCCGTATTGCAAAAGCAACGTGTTGATGTCCTCAAACCACCAGGCATGGACAAGCGGTTTTTTCCCCTCTGCTCTGTTCCTTGCCGCGTTGATAACGATTTTCTCCTCACCCACCTCAACAGTTCCCTCGACCAGCTCAGCGTCGACGTTCCAATACCAAATGCGGAGTTGCTGGCGCAAAGGATCCCACCCGTAGAGCCCGAATCCTTTTTCCACAGTCTGATCAGCCACCTGGACGGTCCAATCCCATTTCAATATCTTGCGGTTATTCGCCCAATCACAGTTAAAAAACAGTTTTCTTTCTTTGCCCTCCTTGGTCATGCTTTTGCTCAGCCAATGGCCGGCCAGGTATTTGGCCCAGGAAAATTTCAGGTAGGCGGAGGGAGTGACGGTGAAATTCAAAAGGGTCCGTTCTCCCGGTTTCAGATGGATATCCGCAAGGGATCCGATCAAACTGTCTTTTCTGGCATAGAGCCGGTAGCATTTACCAGGCTCATTCAGGATGAAATGATATTCTCCATCAGCGTTGGTTTTATTCTCTAAAAAAGTGTCTTTGATATACGGAATGCCGCTGCTTAATTCTATGCTGACACCTGCGAGTAGTCGCTGTTCCGGATCCGTCACCACTCCGGACAAAATCGTCGGC
>JAKJDB010000370.1 GCA_022706175.1 Candidatus Zhuqueibacterota bacterium
TTGTTGCGCGTGCTGCAGGAACGTACCTTTGAACCCCTGGGCTCGACGCGTTCGGAGCGTGTGGATGTAAGAGTTCTGGTGGCCACGCACAAAGATCTGATGGAGCAAGTGCGCCTCGGCGTTTTTCGCGAAGATCTTTACTATCGCATCAACGTCGTGCGCGTGGAACTGCCGCCGCTGCGCCGCCGCAAGGAGGACATCCCTCTGCTGGTGGAGCAGTTCATCGCCCGATTCAACCGGTTGCAGGGCCGAAGCGTCACCGGCATTGCCGCGGAGGCGCTCTCGCTGCTGATGGCGCACGATTGGCCTGGCAATGTCCGTGAGCTGGAAAATGAAATCGAAAGAGCTTTTGTGCTCTGCCGCAACGACCTGATCGACATTCCCCACCTGTCGGACCATTTCTCACTCGGTCCTGGTGAAGGGGAAAGGGACCCGTCAACCGATATCCGCGCCAGCCGCGCCCAGCATGATCTGCAAACGATTCAAGCCGCTCTGCAACAGGCCGGACAAAACCGTGCCAAGGCCGCGCAGCTGCTCGGCATTCACAAGACCACCCTGTTCCGCAAAATGAAAGTTTTAGGCCTTTCCAGCCAACGCAGGGGCCGGCCTGCCAAGCCGGCGTTCTAATGTCGGTCGCAGAAGCCGGCCAGGCCAGGGGAGCATAGAAAAGTAGCTTTTTTGCATCTTTTACTAATATTTAGTAGCTTTTTTGCTTATTATTGATAATTAGCCAACGAATCCCTCCTGATTCAAACATAATAATTACAATACGCTGTATTGGGGTCTGCAAGAGAGGAGCCTGGCACAATAAATGCATCTCTTGGAGTCAAATAACCCCTCACGATCAAGGAAAACATGAAGGCGGCATTCGCAAGCTGGAATCAGCGCATCGCGCCGGTCTTTGACGTGGCCCGGCGGATTCATCTAGTGCAGGTCGACGACGGCCGCATCGTCAAAGAGTCTGAAGAAAGCCTCCAGTACGACCAGCCGGCGCTGCTGGCGCGGCAGCTGGCGGAATGGGGCATCGAGACGCTGGTCTGCGGCGCCATCTCCCATTCTTTGCAATGCTTTATCGTCGCTCATGGCATCGAGGTCATCCCCTTTCGCTCCGGCGATTTGCACGCGGTCATCGCTGCATGGCTGTCGGGAGAGCTGGCAAAAAGGGATCAGTATCTCATGCCCGGATGCGGCCGGCACGGATGCCGTCACAGAGATGGTTCTTTTTTTCACCATCAGGAGGTTGTTATGTTTGGCAGAAAGAGATCAGGACAGGGTCCGGGCGATGGCAGCGGCAGAGGCGGGGGAGGCCGCGGCGGCGGGCGCGGCAGGAAGGGGGGCAGCCAGGCCGCAGGTCCGGACGGCGAATGCGTTTGTCCGAGCTGCGGCCATCGCGAACCGCATCAACGCGGTGTGCCGTGCACGGAGCGCAATTGTCCCCAATGCCATGTGCCCTTGACAAGAGCTTGAGAGTACAAGAAAAATTGATTACCTCTAAAAGGGAGGACATTCAATATGCCTAGAGGAGATGGAACCGGTCCCCGAGGAATGGGACCTATGACCGGCCGTGCCGCAGGCTACTGTGCCGGCTTTAATATGCCGGGATTCGCCAACGTAGGACGCGGTCCTGGATTTGGACACGGTGCATGGTGTCGTGGCGGCGGCCACGGCTGGCGCAACCGGTTTTATGCCACCGGCCGGCCGGGCTGGATGCGATTCACCGGACCTGATATGCCCATGCAAGCGCCGAATCCAGAGATGGAGAAACAGGCGCTCAAAAATCAGGCCGACGCTCTGCAGGCGGAATTGACCGCAGTGCAGGAACGGTTGGCCAATCTGGAATAAGAAGAATAACGGCTGCCGTTGCAGCGCCGGGCCGTCCGCCTTGCGATTACAAGGAGGGATTCGGCCCAGCGCCGGCCGGAAACCAACAAAAGAAAAAAAGGAGCTGTTATGGGAACAAAAGGACGAGAGATCGTCGGCATGGATGTCAACCACGTCCTGGATCTGCTCAACAAAGCGTTTGCGGACGAATGGCTGGCGTACTATCAGTATTGGCTGGGAGCGAAAATCATCGCCGGGCCGATGAAGGACAACGTCATCGCTGAGCTGCTGCAGCATGCCGCCGATGAGCTGCGCCACGCAGACATGGTGGCCAACCGAATCATCCAGCTGGGCGGCACGCCGCTGACCAACCCGCAACAATGGTTCAAGATGACCAATTGCGGGTACGACGAACCCACCGATCCCTTTGTCCAGCGGATTCTTGAACAGAACATCAAAGGCGAGCAGTGCGCCATTTCCGTGTATCATAAACTCATCCAGGAAGTCGGCTTGAAGGATCCGGTCACCTATAACATGGCCGTGCAGATTCTTCAGGATGAGGTGGTACACGAAGAGGATCTTCAGGCTCTGCTGGAAGATCTGACCATGATGCTGTCCAGAACCGGCCGCTGAAATCCCGGCGGGCTTTCTCACTGTGTGCCTGCCAACAGCTGTCATTTTTTTTCCGCTATCTGATCGGGCGGCTGCTTGAGCATGCAGCGTTCAGCCGCTCAATTAAGCGAGGACCGTGTGAAAATTGCATTCAGTACGTCCGGCGAGGCGTTGAGCGCTCCCATGGATCGCCGTTTTGGCCGCGCCGCAAAATTTCTCATCTACGACCTGGAGAACGAAACCTTTACCGTGATCGACAACAATCAGAATCTCAACGCCGCTCAGGGCGCGGGGATTCAATCGGCCGAGACCGTGGTGCAAGCAGGCGCCCAGGCGCTTGTCACCACGCATTGCGGCCCCAAGGCTTTTCGAGTCCTGTCCGCTGCGGGCGTTGCGGTTTACAACTCGGACAGCAACACCGTGGCGGAAGCCTTGGAACAGTTCAAGTCCGGCCGGCTCCAGCCGCTGCAGCAAGCTGATGTCGAGGGACACTGGTAGAGGATGAGGAGGATGAAAAATCGTTTGGGGATTTCTGCGGCGTTTTCAAACGGCACCACTTTGTCGCGCAAACAGCCCTCGAAGGTAAGGCTGTCGGACCGGCTTTTCCGATCGCCGCAGCAACAGAGCGCGAAGGGATGAAAACCTATCTGGATTGCATCCCCTGCATCCTTCGCCAGGCGCTGGAATCTGCAAGGGCTGTTTCATCCGATCCGCTTCTTCATGAACGAATGCTTCGTTATGCCCTGCAGACGCTGGTGGACCGGGATCTGACCCAACCGCCGCCGGTCATCGGCCGGCTGGTGCATCGGCGACTGAGAGAGCTCACCGGCGAGGCTGATCCCTACCGTGCCGCCAAGGAGCGCTTCAATCGGCTGACGCTGCAGCTGCTTCCAGAGTTAACCGCTTTTGTGGAAAACGCCGCAGACCCGTTTGAGACCGCCGTACGGTTCGCGATCGCCGGCAATGTCATCGATTTGGGCGTGCACGGAGATCTAGACGAGAAGCAGGTGAGGCGGTTCATCACGAAGGCGCAGTCGGTTGCACTGGCCGGCGATGTGGGGACATTCAAAGCCTTTGTGCAGCAGGCGGAAAAAATTTTATATCTCACGGACAATGCAGGAGAGATCGTTCTGGACCGGCTGCTGATCGAGCGTCTGCCTTTGTCCCGCGTCACTGTGGCTGTGCGCGGGGGGGCGATTCTCAATGACGCCACGCGCGAGGACGCTCAAACGGCCGGCCTTGACCGGTTGGTTCGGGTCATGGACAATGGATCCGACGCACTCGGAACCTTGCTGAAGGAGTGTTCAGAGTCGTTTCAGCGCTGTTTCCGTGAATCAGACCTCATCATTTCTAAAGGTCAGGGTAATTTTGAAACGCTGAGCCAGACGCCGGGGAATATTTTTTTTCTTTTCAAAGCCAAATGCCCTGTCATCGCCGCTCACGCCGGTGTGCCGTTGAACGCTCTGGTGATTCAACCGACGGTGCACCGGACATCGAACTAGATCTCAAGGTGGCATGAAATGAACGAAAAGAAAAGATCAACAGCATGCAAAGTAATTTTAATTTCCGTTTGATGGCTATAGAGTTCTGGCTGCGGGACCGTCTTCAGCCCCCCGGTAAGATTTTACAGAGCGCCGGGG
>JAKJDB010000371.1 GCA_022706175.1 Candidatus Zhuqueibacterota bacterium
ATCTCGGCGCAGAGATGCTCGTTCATCGCGTGGTGGCCTTGCGCCTCGGCAGCGATGTGGGGCATTTCAGCGCCGGTGCGGGACTGCGTTTGCCGCGGCTGGATTTTGATTACGCGTTTCTCAGCCATCAACATCTGGAAAACACCCATCGCGTTTCACTTCGTGTTCGCATCGAAGAACCCCGTTTTGCCAGAATGAAATAAGGGATGCCGAGTAGACGCTCCCTTTCGTTGAACCAAGTCATCCAGTTTCCGGTATGAAGGTGAATCTTTTATCCCATACGCCGCATCGCGTCCGGCTCATCGGCGCAGGCGCTCTGGCGCTGCTGCTGCTGTCTCTCATCCTGACGCAGGACCGCACGGAAAAGCCCTCCTGGACCTGTGTCCGCCGCGGGCCTTTTACCGTTACAGTTACAGAGACCGGCGAAGTACGCGCCGTCCAGCAGATCGACGTCAAAGCGCCCATGGAGTGGCGCATGCAGCTGCAAGTTCTTTACCTCGCGCCAGAGGGATCGGTGGTGGAGGAGGGGCAATTGCTGGCTCAGTTCGACACGGCCGAACTGCAAAAACGGCTGGATCTTGCCGAGGATCGGCTCATTTCAGCGCTGGCTCAGGAGAAAAAACTGTTGGCCGAACAGGGGGCTCGGATGCAGCAACTGGAAGGCGACCTGCGCTTGTCCGAATATTCGCGCGACATTGCGGTGCTGCAACGTGATCTGATGAAGTATGAAGCCCAGGTGCGGCGCCAAGATGTGGAACTGGAACATCAGAAAGCGCTGCTGGAACTGGGCCAGGCGCAAACGCAGATCGAAGCGCAAAGAATCATCGACCGCGCTGCGCTGAAAGCCGCCCAACTGGCCGTGGCGGAGGAGCGTTTGGAAAAGCGGGAGCTGGAGGGCCAGATCCAGAATCTGTTGCTGCGTGCGCCCATTCGCGGGATGCTGGTGTATAATGAAATCGGACAATGGGAAAACCGTAAAAAGATCGCCCTGGGCGATCATGTCAACCCAGGCGAGGCGCTGGTCAGCATTCCCAATCTGGACAGCATGCAAGTCAGCCTGCGTGTGAACGAGATGGATGTCTCCCGCATCCAGATCGGTCAGCCGGCGATGGTTACGCTGGACGCCTATCCGAACAGCCGGTTCTCCGGCCGGGTGACCCATATGGCGAAACTGGCGCAGAAAGAAAACTGGAATTCCATGATCAAGGATTTTGAAGTGATCGTTCGTCTGGACCGGGCGGATTCGCTGTTCAAACCCGGCATGACGGCCAGAGCGGAGATCATGGTGCGGCCGGACACGACGGCGCTTTTTATGCCTCTGGGCGCGCTGTATGAGATCGATGGTCGACCTGTGATTTTCCGTAAAAAGGATTATCCCAGGCCCACACCGGTCGTTCCGGGTGAGCGCAGCGATGCCTGGGTGAGCATCAGCAGTTCGAACGTGCGCGAAGGGGATCTGATCGCATGGAAAAGCCCCGACGCCAACGCCAAGCGGGTCGGCCTGGCCGCTGATCTGCAGCGTTTGCGGGCTGACGAGAAATTCTGGCAGCAGACCTTCGGTGAAATGAACAAGCGCGGTTTGCGCTACGACTACGGTTCCTCCCGTCCGCAGTCGCCGGCAGCAGTCAACGGCAGCGAGGGGACCGTTCCTGCCGTAAATCCGGCGCCCTGAAGAGAGCGGCGTCTGGACGGCTGACTCTGCAGGCAGCCGAGCCTTAAAGGAGTGAGGTGGCTGAAGTGAAACTGAAAATGAATTTGAATTTCTTCAACCGGCTGGGACGATGGCGGGTGCCGGCGGTGATCGCTGCCGGATTGTGTTTGCTGCTGTTGGCCTGGTTCATCCACAGCGCCGCAACGCCGAATCTGGCCACCGTGCCGGTCAAGAACGGCGAATTCATCATCGATGTCCGCGAGAGCGGTGAACTGTACGCAGTCAAATCGGTCTCTGTCGGCGTGCCATCCAACGTGCGCGGCAACCTGCGCGTGGTCTCTCTGGTCCCGGACGGCGCCATGGTGAAAAAGGGCGATTTTCTTCTTCAGTTCGACACCAGCGAGGCCACACAAGAGACCGAGGACCGCAGGAATGAATATGAATCCGCATTGGCCGAGCTCTCCAGTCTGAAGGCAAATATAAAGTCCACGATGTCGCAGCTGCAGACCAACTATGAGACGCAGCACTATTCCAATGAGCAGGCCCGTCTGCGCTTTGAACAGATGAAATATGAGGCCGTGGCCAAACAGCGAGAACAGGAACTGAATCTCAAGAAAGCGGAACTGGCGTTGAGCCAGGCGAAAAACAAACTCGAGTCTCAGGAGATCATCAATCAGGCGGATCTGACCAAAGCGGAGCTTAAAGTGAAACAGGCCCGCCTGCGTTTGGAGCAAAAACTGCTCGAGTTGGAAAATCTGACGCTGCGGGCGCCCATCGACGGATTGGCGGTCCTGCAGGAGATCTGGGGCGCCAACGGCAGGGCCAAGGTCAAAGTGGGCGATACGCCCTGGCGCGGCATGGCCCTGGTGGAAATCCCGGATCTATCGCAAATGATGGTCAAAGCCAAGGTGAACGAAGTGGACATCAGTCGCATCCGGGTTGGACAGCTGGCGATCGTGAATGTCGATGCGTTGGCGGGTTCCAGCTTTTACGGCAAAGTGGAGCGGATCGCCACCCTGGCCAGCCGAGAGCGGGACTCGGAGATCAAAACTTTTGACGTGGAGATTGTACTGGATGGCTCCGATCTCCGGCTGCGGCCCGGCATGACCGCGCAGTGCCAGGTGATCACCGATCGATTCAGCGACAAACTGTTTGTGCCGCTCGAGTGCGTATTTCAGAAAAACGACACCACGGTGGTCTTTGTCAAGCGCAGTGGATTCGATCGCCGTATGGTCCGCGTCGGCCCCAAGAACAGCGATTACGTCATTATCGAGGCCGGAGTGCAAAAGGGGGATGAGGTGGCCCTGCACGATCCGACCCAACCCATTGAGGATATCGGAGCGCCCTCAAAACCGGTGCAAGAGAAAAACGCTGCGCCGGCCTCAAGCGGCGGCACGGCGGTCATGATCGTCAACTAGGCGGAGAAATCGGCTTATGCAGGTCCATCTGTTTTCAGCGTCTGTGCCTCTGGAAACACTTACATGATCTATCAAGAGAGCATACTGATCGGCCTCGAGGGCTTGCGCAGCCACAAGCTGCGCTCCATCCTCACTGCCCTGGGAATCATCTTTGGCGTTGCCGCGGTCATCGCCATGCTTTCGATCGGTGAAGGCGCCAAGGAGGAGGCTCTGAAGCAAATCCAGGTGATGGGCATGAACAACATCCTCATCGACGACATTCCACCAAAGGACAAGGCGGAGGGCAAGGGGCGCAGCAACCTCTCACGCGGGTTATCCCCGTTGGACGCGCATGCGTTGTCGCAGGTGAATCCATTGGTCGCCGCCGGCATTCCTCAGCGCCACGTGAAGGCTACGGTGGTATACGGCCGCGAGACCCTCGAAACGATGGTGGTCGGCACCACGCCGGATTTCGAAAACGCCATGAACTATGCGGCGGTGGAAGGGGCCTTCTTAAATTATCTCGATGTGAGCGAGGCGCGCCGGGTGGCCGTGCTGGGCGCCGAAGTGCGGGCACAGCTCTTTCACTTTCACAACGCGGTTTACGAAAAGATCAAGATCGGCAAGAACTGGTACACCGTGGTGGGCGTGATGGAACGCAAGCCGTCCCTGGCCGGGGCCGGGTTCGATGCCACCCAGGATTTGAATAAAAATATCTACATCCCCGTCACCTGCGCCATGAAACGGTTTCCGCGCAGCGCCTTTGAAAGCGAAATCGACCGCATCATCGTCCAGGTCACGGACGCTGACCGCATTCGGGAGGCCGCCCAGTTGGTACAGCAAACCTTGCGGCGGCGTCACAATATGGTGAGTGATTTCGCCGTCACCGTGCCGGAGGCTTTGTTGAAACAGAAGCAGAAAACGCAGCGCATCTTTAACATCGTCATGGGCGCCATCGCCGGTATATCTCTGTTGGTCGGCGGCATCGGCATCATGAACATCATGCTGGCCTCGGTGTTGGA
>JAKJDB010000006.1 GCA_022706175.1 Candidatus Zhuqueibacterota bacterium
CCGGCGTGCAGATCCACGAGATCGGCCAGGGCGGCGTGTTCACGGCCGAGCAGCTGCGCGCCGCCACCAAGCCGCGCAACTTTGCGATCTTCCCGACCACGACGCTGGTCGAGGTGGAGAACACGCACAACCGCGCCGGCGGCGCCATCGTTCCGCTGGAAAACATGCAACAGATTTACCGCTTTACCCGCAAACACCGCCTGGCGCTGCACCTGGATGGCGCCAGGTTGTGGAACGCCCATGTGGCCACCGGCATCCCTTTGGCCGAATATGGCCGCTGGTGCGACTCGCTGACCGTGTGCTTGTCCAAAGGACTGGGCGCACCGGCGGGATCCGTGCTGATGGGGAGCCGGGAATTTATCGATCAAGCTCATCGTTATCGTAAAATGTGGGGCGGCGGCATGCGCCAGATCGGCATTCTGGCCGCTGCCGGCTTGTACGCACTGGATCACCATATCAACCGGCTGACTACGGATCACAAAAACGCAAAAAAACTGGCACACAAATTAGCCAAACTCCCCGGATTGCGGGTAGATATTGACGCTGTACAGACCAACATGGTCATGGTGGATCTGGACCCATGCGGACTAAAATCCACTGATCTGGTTGTTACATTAAAAGAAAAAGGCCTTGCGGCCATCGCGGTAAACCCCTGGCGGATCAGAATGGTGACCCACCTCGGCGTCTCCAGCCAGGATATAGACCGGGCGGCCGTGATCTTGGAAAAATCCATCAACCAACTGATAAATAAGAAATAATGCCGCAACTTTTCTCTGAATACCTTTTCCCTATGGCGTCGGGCTGCAGAGCGGGTCCATCGGTAACCATTTGACATTCATCCTAATATTTCGTAAATTATAAGCTGAGTTATTGTGCCCATTGACCATTGGTGAAACCGAAGAAGGTGGGATGACCAAGAAGAAGAAACGAAAACAGTCCGAAACCCGCACCAAAGAATCCATCGAAAAGTATCTCGAGGAGATCGGCGGTTTTTCACCGTTGCCTCCAGAGGAAGAGATCGCGCTTGCGCGCAGAATCCGCAAGGGAGAAGAGGAAGCCCTGGACCGGCTTGTTAAAGCCAATCTACGCTTTGTGATCAGCGTAGCTAAAGAATATCAGGGTCAGGGTCTACCGCTCCAGGATCTGATCAGCGAAGGCAATCTCGGCTTGATCAAAGCCGCACAGCGGTTTGATGAAACGCGTGGATTCAAGTTTATCTCCTACGCCGTATGGTGGATCCGTCAATCCATCCTGCAGGCTCTGGCGGAGCAGTCGCGAGTCGTCCGTCTGCCTCTGAATCGGGTGGGCGCCATCAACAAGGTCGGCCGAGCCCTTGAAGCGCTGGAAAAAGAGTACGGCCGTGAACCGAGCATGGATGAGATTGCAGACCGGATGGAGATGAGTTCGTTTGAGGTGGCGGATGTGCTCAAAACCTCTGCGCGCCATCTCTCTCTGGACGAGCCCTTCAAGGAGGATGAAGGGAACAGCCTGCTGGATGTTCTGGAGAGCGATCGTTACGATCCACCGGATGGACAGCTCATGCGCAGTTCACTGCGCGAGGAGATCGAAAAGGTTCTCGGCACGCTGAAATCGCGCGAAGCGGAAATCGTCAAACTCTACTTTGGGCTTGACGGAGATCGTCCTCTCACCCTAGAGGAGATCGGTGAATACTTTGCTCTGACGCGGGAACGCGTTCGACAGATCAAAGAAAAAGCTTTGCGCCGGCTGCGGCATCGCTCCCGGTTGGAGCCGTTGCGAAAATATTTAGGGTAAATGAAAAAGCCCTTGCTGAGCAAGGGCTTTTTTCATTCATAGGCTGTCCGGCTCACCCTTGGCCGCCCGGTGAAAGAATGCGGCCGAGTCGCACACAGACGCTTTACATCAATGGTTGTGACCGCAACCGCTGCAGCCATGCCCGCCGTCGCAGCCATGCTCGTGCTCCTGTTCCTGCTTGGCAATATCCGCACGCACTTGCTCCATGTCCAATTGCTTCACCTGATCGATCAGATTCTCAAGAGCCGCCTCAGACGCGGCGCCCGCTTCGCGATACAATAGAATGCCTTCGCGGAAAATAGCCAGCGTGGGGATGGCCTGGATGCCGAACATGCCGGCCAGCTGCTGTTCCGCCTCGGTGTCCACCTTCATGAAAGCGATATCCGTATGCTTTTCCGACACTTTTTCAAAAACCGGGCCAAATGTCTTGCAGGGCCCACACCAGGATGCCCAAAAGTCGATGAGGACCATGTCGTTGGTCTCCAGAGTGGTCTGCAGATTGTCCATGGTGAGGTTGCTTGTCGCCATGCGCGTTCCTTTCAAATTAACAAATGGGTTATTTCCTGATTCATCGTTTATTGTATGCGCACATGCGATCGGCTGGAGCGAAACGCTTGCCGCAGGTGATTGTCAGGTTTACCGCTCGAGTGTTGACCGTCAGACCGTTTGCACAATGCCGAACAGGTTCCGACCTTTTGGATTAGATGATGGAACCGTGCATAGGATTCGAACAAACTCTTTATACTTTGCGGCTGCCGGGCTTAACCACCGCCAGACCCTGCTTGCAGAGCGGGCACTCTTCCGGCGGATAGGTGATCACGTCCATTTTCAGGGCTGCGAAAAAGGGCACTGTAAACTGAGCCCGTCCTGCGCTGCGGTCCACCAGAAAGGCCGCGCCTTTGACCTTGCCGCCGGCCTGCTGGGCCAGATGGATCACCTCTTTCACCGACCCTCCGGTGGTCACCACATCCTCGACCGCCAGCACGACGCAAGATCATGATGTTCTCCTCGCGCTCGGCAAACACCGCGCGGCACCCCAGCAGCCGTGCCACCTCCTGCCCCACCACAATGCCGCCGATGGCCGGCGAAACGACCACCTCGATGCCTTCCGGCTGAAAGCGCTCAGCGATCTCCCGGCAAAAGAGTTCGGCATAGCGGGGATATTGCAGCACTTTGGCGCACTGGAAATAATTCGGACTGTGCAGCCCCGAGGTAAGGCGAAAATGGCCTTCCAGCAGAGCGCCGGTGGATCTGAATATCTGCAGCGCCTGTTCCTTATCCACAGACAACCTCCCGTTGATTTCAGTTTGCACTAATTGGTTTTACTGTGATCGACCGATGGTGATTCGATCGGCGCACAGACTGGAATAGAGAAGCGGCTTGCGACAAGGCCGCTTGCCGAAAAAACGATTATTTCTTCTCCGATGGCTGTGTGCGAGTATCGTCCAAACTCAATCCAAACTTGCTGCCCGGTTCAACGCATCCCGCGTAGCCATGGCCGCTGTAGCGGCCGCAGCCGCGAAATCGGCCCCGGACGAGGCGTAAAGGATCGCCCGGCTGGAGTTTAAGAGCGCACCGCCGCCCTGAGCGGTGAGCCCGAAACGAACCGAGTTCTCAAGGTCGCCGCCCTGAGCGCCGATGCCGGGAATAAGAAACGGCAGCTCCGGCGCCAGGCTGCGGATCCCCTGCAACTCAGCCGGGTGGGTGGCGCCCACCACCAGTCCGCAATTGCCGTGGCGGTTCCACTCGCCCACTTTGAGGGCGATCTTTTCATACAACGTGACCCGGCCGTCGGAAAAATGCTGAAAATCCTGCGAACCGGGATTGGAAGTCAGGCAGAGAAAAAATACGCCCTTTTGCGGATCCTGTAAAAAGGGCGCTGTAGAGTCTGTTCCCATCAGCGGATTAACCGTGACGGCGTCCGCGCCCAGGCCGGTGAACAGCGCCCGGCTGTAGCTCTGCGAGGTGTTGCCGATGTCGCCGCGCTTGGCGTCGGCGATTTTGATCACCTCAGCCGGCAGATAAGCAAAGGTCTTTTCCAACGCCCGCCATCCTTCCAGACCCCAGGCCTCATAAAAGGCGGTGTTGATTTTAAAGGCAGCAGCATAGGGCAGAGTGGCGTCGATGATCGCTTTGTTGAATTGAAACAGGGGATCCGGCTGCCGGCGTAAAGACGCCGGTATTTTTTCCATCACAGTGTCCAAGCCCACGCACAGCAGCGTTTTTCTGCTGGAGAGGATGTCGTTCAGCTTTTCATTAAAGGTCATGGCATCACCTCAAAGAAAGGATCTCCGCACGGGGCGGCTGTTCTCCATCAACTTGCAGCAACGCCACACTGGGCCGCTGGTCCTGCCTCGGCCGGCTGATGGAACCGGGATTGATGAACAAGGTAGAGCCGAAATGCTGAATAGAGGCCACATGCGAGTGGCCATAGATTTGAATCTTCTGCAAAGACTCCGGCGCTTCCTCCGGCGCCTCTTGCGAAATATGGGTCACCTGAACCGTCAGACCGTTGACTCGCAGCGTCTGCTGAAGAGGGCAATGCCGGCGAACGCGATAGTCGTCGCAATTGCCGTACACCGCGGTCACCGGCGCCAGTGTTTGCAGAGACAGGACGATATCCCAATCGCCGATGTCGCCGGCGTGGATGATGTGCTGCACATCGGCGAACAGACTGAACACGGCTTCAGGCAGCCGGCGATGCGTATCTGAGAGGACGCCGATGCGGCAGCAGGGCGCCGGCAGTTCGATGAACGGCTGTTGTTCCAATGAATCGTTCATCTTCAGAGAAGAAATCCCAGCACAGCATAGCACAACAGACTGACGCCTGCGGCCGACAGAGCATAGGGAAGCTGCGTGGCGACATGGTCGATGTGATCACAGGCGGAAGCCATGGAGGAGATGATGGTGGTGTCGGAGATGGGCGAGCAGTGATCTCCGAACACTCCGCCGCCGAGAACCGCTGCCAGGGTCAGGCCCATGTGCAAGCCCAGCGCATCGACCATGGGCATGGCGATGGGGATCATGATGGCGAACGTGCCCCAGGAGGTGCCGGTGGCAAAGGCGATGCCGCATGAGATGAGAAACAGCAGAGCAGGCACCAGCTTTGGGGTGATGAACGCGTCGGCCAATCCGGCCACATAGGGTCCGGTGCCCAAGGCCCGGCAGGTGGCGCCGATGGCAAACGCCAGCATCATCAAAGCCGCCAAAGAGACCAGCCCGCCCACGCCTTTCATGAACTGATCCATGATCTCCCGAACCGTCAACAGGCCTTGCAGCCGATAGGCAATCGCTGCCACAGCCAGGCCCATGAGTACGGCCCAGAACACCGCGGTGGAGCCGGACCCCTGCATGAGATTGCCGTGACCGGTGATCAGCAGGCCGAGCGGCATCATGATCACCATCACGCCGATGGGAAGGACCATGTTGACAGCGCGCAGCGGAATGCCGGGCTTGGGCTGCACGGCCAGAACCTCCTGCGAGACCAGGGGTTCGGCGCCGTCCCTCGCTATCTTTCCCGCCTGCGCCCGATCCTCTGCGGCCGCCATGGGCCCCAGGTCCTTCTGGCTGAGGATGGTCCACAGCACCAGGGCGATGGCGATGATGGCGTAAAAATTGAACGGCATGGAAGCGACAAAAGCCTGCACCGGATTGCCCACGTGCTGCTCCTGAAGCAGGCCGATGATAAACGCACCCCAGGCGTTGAGCGGAATGAGAATACATTTCGGCGCAGAGGTGGAATCGCAGATATAGGCCAGCTTTTCCCGCGACACTTTCAGTTTGTCAAACAGCGGCCGGCTGACGCTGCCGGCCACCAGCACGCAGATGCTGGACTCGACAAACACCACCATGCCGGTAAAAAAGGCGAGCAGTCCGGCTTGACGACGCGTGGTGACCCAGCCCCGCCGGGTCACCCACTGGACAAACCCTTCCATGCCGCCGGAGTACTGGGTAAAAGTGATCAGGCTGCCAACCATGCAGCTGAACAGAATCACCTTGGTGTTGCCGGCGTCGCTGAAAACCCCCACGCAGGCCTCCAGAGCGTCCACCACCCCTTTGAGCGGATTCCCTCCGGCTAGAATGGCATGGCCGAGAAAAACGCCGGCGAACAGGGAGAGAAAAACCTGTTTGCTCCGTATGGCGAGTAGAATGGCCACCAACGGCGGCAGAATCGACAGCCAGCCGTAGTCGGGTGCGGTCATGAGTCGTATCTCTCCGCGTAAAAATCCGTGCGCTGCTTTTAAGGGCGCGACGCCGCCCCGCACCGGTTCAAAATCGACCGCTGAACAGAAGCGACGGCTCTTTTTGCGCCTTGGGGCGTGGGTTAAAATCCTTCATTGATTTTGTCATAGATCAGCATGAACAGATCATCAATTTTCACGCGTGACTGGGTCATCGAGTCGCGTTCGCGCACGGTCACCGTTTCGTTCTGCAGGGTTTCGGTGTCCACGGTGATGCAGTAAGGCGTGCCGATTTCATCCTGACGGCGATACCGCCGGCCCACCGCGGCACTCTCATCATAAAAGACCGGGAAATGGCGGCGCAGTTTTTCTTCGATGCGGTGCGCCACTTCGGGCATGCCGTCCTTTTTCACCAACGGGAAAATGCCCGCCTTGATGGGCGCGATGGAGGGATGAAAATGAAGAACCGTACGCTCGTCCTTTTCCAGTTTCTGCTCCTCAAAGGCGTCGCTCAGCACGCACAGGACCGTGCGATCGGCGCCGGCCGAGGTCTCGATGATGTACGGTATGTAGCGTTCCCGGGTGACTTCATCAAAATAGGTCAGATCTTTTCCTGAGAACTCTTTATGACGAGTCAGATCGAAATCGGTGCGATTGTGTATGCCCTCGAGTTCTTTCCAGCCGAAGGGAAATTCATATTCGATGTCAAAGGCGGCGGAGGCGTAATGGGCCAACTCGTCCTTGCCGTGCGGATGAAAACGCATTTTTTCCGCACGGATGCCGAGCCGGCGGTAATACTCCTGGCGATCGGCTTTCCAGTATTCGAACCATTCCTGGTCGGTTCCGGGCTTGACAAAAAACTGCATCTCCATCTGCTCGAACTCGCGGGTGCGAAAGATGAAATTCTCCGGCGTGATTTCATTGCGGAACGCTTTGCCGATCTGGCCGATGCCGAAGGGAATTTTCTGCCGGCTGGAATCGAGCACGTTCTGATAGTTCACGTAAATGCCCTGGGCGGTCTCCGGCCGCAGATAGACGACGCTGGCGCTGTCCTCCAGAGGGCCCATGAAGGTTTTAAACATCAGATTGAACTGACGGATGTCGGTGAGCTCGCCGCCGCAATCCGGACATTTGCCGGGTTCGGCGACCAGGTCGCTGCGAAACCGGTGTTTGCACACTTTGCAGTCTACCAGCGGATCGGTGAATCCGGACACGTGGCCCGAGGCCTCCCAGACGCGCGAGGCCATGAGAATGGCGGCGTCGAGACCGACGATGTCGCTGCGCCGTTCCACCATCCACTTCCACCAAAAATTTTTAATGTTGCGTTTCAGCTCCACGCCCAGCGGGCCGTAATCGTAACAGGCGTTCAGCCCGCCATAGATCTCACTGGATTGAAAGATAAAGCCGCGCCGCCGGCACAGGGAGATGATTTTATCCATCTGCGGATTGGATTGACCTGCCATGGGTTCCTCTTCTTCAAGTTGGTTTTATCGAATTCTGTAATTGCTGTAAATAAGTGACCGAAGCCAGATGTTGGAGGTTCTCCATATGGTAGCCGATATAGTGCATCAGGCATTCATCCAGATCCCGGCCCAGATCCGCGTTGACCCGGCTCCGAACGGCCGCACCGACCGGCGCATTCTGGAAATAGCGCAGAATTTCCACCCCATAGCCCGAGAGGCGAAAGCCGGCGATCGACGACGAGGGGCAACCGGAACAGCGATAGCCGCCGGTCTCGTATTCGAACACCACCTGCTCGGGCGGGCTCTCCCTGTTGCAGACCGAACAGCCGGCCAGCTGGGGGCGAAAACCCGAGAGCGCAGCGAACTTGACCTGAAAGGCGCGCACCACATTGCGCAGCCCGCGTTCGCCCTCGTTCAAAGCCGTCAGGGTTTCCAGCAGCAGCGTAAACAGCGCCGGTGCGGCATGGCCGACCGCCTCATGCCGGTCCACTATTTCACAGGGAATGCTGGCCAGGGCGATGCGGCCCAGCTGACTGCGGATCACGGAGAACGGATCGATGATATCCACCTGGCTGAGAAATTGCAGGTCGTGGGTCTCTTTTTTGTAAAAGACCGCGTCCAGGTGGGTGAACGGTTCCAACGCCCCGCCATAGCGCGATGCAATCACCCGGGCGCCCTTGGCGATCAGGCTGATCTTGCCGTACTGCTGAGTGAACAGAGTGACGATTTTGCTGGTCTCACCCTGGTCCCGATGATGCAGAACGATCGCCGTCGACTTGACCAAAGCCATATTCGTCAGCCATCCAAAAATAATTCTTTTAACATACGAATTTTTTGCCCAAGAAACAATAACGGAAATCGGCCGGGTCTCAGGCAGGGACAGGATGGCGGGGTGCGGCCGAAGGCGGCCCTCAGGCGGACGCGCGGGGACGGCTGTCCAGCACCTGGCGCACCTTTTTGGCGATCTCTTCGATGGTGAACGGCTTGCCGATGAAAAATGCGCTGGTCACATCCACATCGTGTTGGCTGAAAATAATCCCATCCGGATAGGCGGAGGTATACAGCACCTTGATGCCCTTGCGGCGTTTCAGCACCTTTTTAGCCAATTCCGCGCCGCTGAGCAACGGCATGATCACATCCGTGATCAGCAGGTGAATCGGCTCCGGGGTGGCTTCGAGCAACGCCAGGGCCTCAATGCCGTTCTGCGCGCACAGCACTTTGTAGCCCTGTTTTTCCAGCGTGCGCATTCCGCTGATGCGCACATCCGGTTCATCTTCCACCAGCAGGATCGTCTCGCTGCCGCGCGGCAGAGTGTCGTAATGAATCGCGCCTCCCGGCTCTGATTCAGGCCCGTCGAACTGCGGCAGGTAGAGGCGGAACAGCGTGCCTTTGCCCTTTTGGCTGATGCATTCGATGTGGCCGCCGTTCTGCTGCACGATGCCGAACACGATGGACAGCCCCAGGCCGGTGCCGCTCTCCTTGGTGGTGTAAAAGGGTTCAAAGATATGGGAACAGGTCTCCTGATCCATGCCCTGTCCGGTGTCCTGCACCGAGAGCATCAGATAGCGGCCGGGACGCGCGCCCACCTGTTTCATGCAATACGCCTTGTCCAGCACTATCGGCCGGGTGGAAAGGATCAGATCGCCGCCGGCGGGCATGGCGTCGCCGGCGTTCATGACCAGATTGATCACCATCTGCCCGAGCTCGCCGGGATCGATGCGAATGTTGCCGATGCTGCCGTGAATGTCCGCGGTGAGGCTGACGTTTTCGCGCACCAGCCGTCGCAGCCATTTGATCATGTCTAAAAGCGCGGCGTTCAGATCCAGCACCTTGAGCTCAAACTGCTGTTTGCGGCTAAAGGCGAGCAGTTGACTGGTCAGCGCGGCCGCGCGTTTGCTGGTGCGCATGATCTGATCGGCATAGTCCTGCAGCGTTTTGTCCCCTTTGGCATCCATGGCGATGAACTCGGCGCTGTTCTGGATGACCATGAGCATATTGTTGAACTCGTGCGCCATGCCGCCGGCCAATCGGCCCAGGGCCTCCATCTTTTTGCCGTGCTGAACCTGCCGCTGCATGCGTCTGAACTCTTCATCCGCCTTTTTACGTCGGGTGATATCGCGGGAAAACAAAAGGATGTAATCCTCTCCGTCCCAATGAAACAGATTGGCGCTGATCTCTACCGCCATCAATCCGCCCTGTTTGTGGCGATGTACGCTTTCAAACGACACGGAGGGTTTGCTGCGCAGTTGCGTCAGCAGCGTAGTCCAGGCTTGTGGCGTCAGATTGACATCCAGATCAGCGATGGCAAGCTGGTGGAGCTCTGCCTGGGCATAGCCCGTGGCCAGCGCGCCTGTTTCGTTTACCAGCAGAAACCGGCCCGCTTCGTTCAGCCAGTAGATGCCGATGGCCGCACGCTCATAGGCGAACTGGGTGAACTGCATCCCGCGTTCCAGGTTCTTGCGGCGGCGCTGTTCCTCCGCCTTTTCCAAGGCTTCGGCCACGGCCCGGTTGAGCTGTGCCAGCTGGTCCATCGCCAGATAGTCTGCCGCGCCGTTTTTCAGCGCTTCCACCGCCCGGCTTTCATCGCCTTCGTCGGTCACGATAATGAGGGGAATGGCGAGTTCTTTTTCTTTGAGGATGCGGAGGACATCGAGGCAGCTGCCGCCCGGTAGCGTCCAGGCAGAGAGGATGAGGTCGGGCTTTTCCCCCAGTGCCGGCGCAAGGGCTTTGTCGGCGGTCACGGTGCGGATGTCCGGCTGCGGTTTCTGTTTCATCAAGGTACGAATGATCTGATCCGCCCGCTGCGGATCCCGCTCGAGCACCAACAGCTTGTATCCGCCCATACGCCGCCACCTCATCGTTTAAAAAGAAAATTGCGCCATTCGCTTACTGTTCTGATATAAAATACGACTTTTTCCCATTACGCCAAACAATTTTTCCAGCATTTTTCTTTTGATTTTCCATATTTTTTATGCATGTTAATGAGCCGTGGCAGTTCCAGTACCGGCCCAGCCGGAAAGCCCAATCCCGCCGGCCGTCACCATCATTTGGAGGCATCATGATGAAACAAAAAAAACGTTGCCTGTTCTTCATTCTAGGAGGAATTTTGGCCATGGACGCGCACGCACAAAAAAGCTTTAACGGATTGAACATGAGTTTGGGCAATCTTCCACGCCTGTCGCATGCCAAAACGCGTTCCATCTCTGCGGAGAATTTTACCGGCGAAAAAGGCAAGGGGGGCATGGCCATCGAAGGGACCGGCAGCCAGGCGGCACGGGACCTGGGCCAAGGCTGGAAAGTGTCGCCCTGCGTGAGAGTTCAACCCAAAGAGACCTTTACCATGGCGACCATCCAGGGGCCCGGCGCCATTCAGCACATCTGGGTGACGCCGACGGGCAATTGGCGCTACTCCATCATCCGCTTTTACTGGGATGGCGAAACCGAGCCCTCCATCGAAGCGCCTATCGGCGATTTCTTTGCCTGCGGTTGGGGCCAGTACAGCCAGATCAACTCCCTGGCGATCTGCGTCAATCCCGGCAGCGCCTTTAACTGCTACTGGGAAATGCCGTTCCGCAAATCGTGCCGAATCACCTTTGAAAATCTGGACGAAGAGGCTATGACCCTTTTCTACCAGGTCGATTATGCGCTCACGGAAGTGCCGGAGGATGCGGCTTACTTGCATGCGCAGTTCCGCAGGACCAATCCCCTGCCCTACAAAACCGATTATGTGATCCTCGACGGCGTTAAAGGGTGGGGCCAGTTCGTCGGCACGTACATGGCCTGGGGCGTCAACAACAGCGGCTGGTGGGGCGAGGGCGAGATCAAATTTTTTATCGACGGCGACGGAAAATATCCCACCATCTGCGGCACCGGCACGGAGGACTATTTTTGCGGTTCCTACAATTTCGAAAACCGCGAGACCAAGCAGTATCAGGTCTTTTCCACGCCCTACAGTGGTCTATCGCAGGTGATCAAACCGGACGGCGTCTACAACTCGCAGCAGCGCTTTGGACTGTATCGCTGGCACATCATGGATCCCATCCGCTTCGAAAACGATCTGCGGGTGACGATTCAGGCGCTGGGCTGGCGCAGCGGCGGCCGCTATCTGCCGTTGCAGGACGATATCGCTTCCACTGCATTCTGGTATCAGACCGAGCCGCACGCGCCGTTCCCCAAACTGCCGGATAAGGATTATCTGGAAGTGCGCTGAGGATCAGCGGATCAGGATAAGCGCGGCGCCGGAATGCCCAATTTCTTCATCTTGCGATAGAGGTTGGTGCGGTCGATGTTCATGGCGTCCGCCGCTTCGGTCACGTTGCCGTTGCAGATTCGCAGCAACCGTTGAATGTAATCCCGTTCGAAATCGCACCGCGCTTGTTGGTAATCTTTGATCTGATCAGAGGACGTCAGCAGCGGCCGCTTGAGCACCGCCGCTACGTTCTCGGCCGTGATCAGGCGCGCCTCGGTGAACAAGACCAGCCTTTCGATGATGCTGCGCAATTGACGAATGTTGCCCGGCCATTCCTGTTCCATCAACAGCTGCAGCGCGGCTGAGGAGAATCCCTCGATATACCGGTTATACTGTTCGCAGAACTGCTGAAGAAAATGGCGCGCCAGTTCCGGCAGGTCCTCTATCCGCTCCGCGAGACGGGGCATCTCCAGCTCCACCACATTGATCCGGTAATACAGATCTTCGCGAAAGGAACGGGCTGCCACCCGCTCCGTCAGATTTTTATTCGTCGCTGCAATGACCCGCACGTCGATCAGATAGCTGTCCGTCGAGCCCAGCGGCGTGATCACATGGTCCTGCAGGCAGCGCAGCAGTTTGGCCTGCGCCGCGTGACTCAGATCGGCGATTTCGTCCAGGAACAGCGATCCGCCGTCCGCCTGCCGAAAGCGGCCGATGAAATCCTGCGAGGCGCCGGTGAACGCCCCTTTTTTATAGCCGAACAGTTCGCTCTCGATCAACGGCTCCGGGATCGCGGCGCAGTTGACGCGCACATACGGCCCGTCCGCTCTGGCGCTGCGCAGATGAATCGCCATGGCCGCCAGTTCCTTGCCGGTGCCGGTTTCACCCGTGATCAGCACCGTGGTATCCGCGGCGCTGATCTGATCGAGGCGCTGGTAGATTCGCTGCATCGCCTTGCCGGCGCCGATCATCCGGTAGCGGTTCAGAATGTCCTCGGCCATCCAGCGATTGCGCTGCCGCAGCCGTTTTTTCTCGATCGCTCTGTCGATCACCGACAGAATACGGTCGAACGAGGCCGGCTTTTCGATGAGGTCGTAGGCGCCCAGGCGCGTTGCCTGCACCGCCCGCTCGATCGTTGCATGCCCGGTGATCACGATGAGGGGCACCTCCTCGGCGATCTTGGCCGCCTGCTTTAACAGCTCGATCCCATCCATGCCGGGCATCGAAAGATCGATCAACCCCACATCCACCGGCTGCTCAGCCAGAATCCGTATCGCTTCACGGCCGTCGCGGGCGCTGAGGGTGCGAAATCCCTCCTCGGTCAAATCAGAAGCCAATTGATCCACAAAGCGCTGGTCGTCATCGACGATCAGCACCTGTACGGTTTCCCTATTCATCGGCGCTTGTCCTGTAAATAATCGGCAGGCGGATCAAAACCGTAGCGCCCTGATTCGGCGCACTGGTGATGGACACTTCGCCCCCATGGTTTTCCACAATCTGTTTGACGAATATCAAACCCAGGCCGGACCCGTCCCTGCGGGTGGTGAACCCCGGCTGAAAAAGTTGATCTTCATTTTCGCGCGGGATGCCGGCGCCGTTGTCGCGAACCTCCAAAACCGCCCAATTGACGCCGCCCCAGGATTGCAGGGGATTTCGCTCCAGCAGGGTGCTCACTATGATCACCCCCTCGCCATGCACGGCGTCCACCGCGTTGTCGAGGATATTATGCAGCGCCTCTTTGAACTGCTTGACGTCGATCCGCACCATCATTTCAGCTCTCTCAAATGCGGTCTGCACCTCCACGCCCTCCGGCAGCCGGGATAAATACTCGTTCAACCCCTCCTGCACCACTGAGGTGACATCCATTTCGACAAAAAGCGACTCCTCCAGCTTGGCGAACTTGATGAATGAATTGATCACGTCCTTGACCCGTTCGATTTCCTGGATCGCCTGCCGGCTGATCGAATCAAGGGTGTCACTCAGATGAGGCGCTTGTTTGCGGTAGCTGCGTTGCAGCCGCTGCACAGCCAGCAGCACTGTAGCCAGGGGCGTCTTTATTTTATGGGCCATGCGTTGCGCCATGGCCGCCCAGATCTTGATCCGTTCCGTTTGATTGGATTCCGACAGATCGATCAAAAGAATGCGCGAATGGTTATGCGTGGTACGGACGATTTCCACCGCCACGGTCCGCCAGTTCATCGCCGGACCGATATTAATCTCCTTTTGCAATTGCCGCTCGTTGCGGCTGGTAAACAGCCGCCAGACCTCCAACAGCGCACCGAATTGAGCGTTATCCAGGATCTCCGGAAGCGTCCTCCCGATAATGTTGGCTTTCACCAGATCGGTGATCCGCAGGAAATGGCTGTTGCAGTCGCGCAGCACAGCCTGTGGATCGAGCAAGGCAATGCCCACCCGCTTCGAGTCGGACATCAGCGCCAGCCCATAGTCCGGGGTGCGCAGGATAAATTTCCACAGCAGAAAAGGCGGCAGCAAACAAGCGACGAGGCACAGCAGGCCAAATACAGCCCAGGGAATTTTCAGACGATGGCCGGCCCAGGCCGCTTGGATGCCGGACGCGGGGAAGAGCGCCGGCAAGGACACCCGCAACAGCCACAGGCGCTGGTCGACCAACAGGCAATAGCTGCGCACCTCACGGTCTACAGCCGAAACCGGCGCCATTTTAACAAAACGATGTGTTGGATTTTCCGGAAGCATGATCCGGCCCAATGGGCGCAGGGCGGCGTCGGTGATGGTCAGCTGATTGGGATAGTGGCTGGTGATGAACAACTCGGGACTGCCGTCCCCATCCAGATCATCGTTGAAGACCAGACTCGGCTTTTCGCCAAAAGGAACTATCTTGTCCGCGGCCAGCGTGCCGCTGGACGGCTGAAAACGAAATCGAGCCATCAGCCGTTCCGCGGTGGAGACATAGAGATAGGGCTGCCGTTTTGTGGGCGAGGGCAGGATAGTGACGTTGCGGAGGTCCTCGCCCAACTCTTCGGCAAAGAACTCTGGTTGCCGCGTCAGAGTGCGGCCGTCCACAACGCCCAATCGAGAGCGGCCGGTATTGGTCTTGCGCAGCGAATAGCTGGCATACACCACATCCAAGACCTGATCGCCGGTGACGTCGAACACGTCAAAAGCAACATAGCTGGACTCTCCGTCAAAGGCCCGGGAGTAACGCAGGCCGCCGCCGTGATCCAGGACCGCCAGGTAGCTGCTGTCCCGGCTGAACGGAGCGAAAAAGGGCCCGTCGGAGGCCCCGCTCAGAGTGAACACCAATTCAGAAAAGCCGTCGCCCTCCAGGTCCACCGCTCTGGTCCGGTTCACCATGGGGGCGACCGGAACCTCGCGGATCAGCGTCCGGTCCTGCAAATCATACCAGAGCAGAGCGCGCGGCGTCACATCGGCGCCGGTGTTGAGAGAGAGGAACAGCTCGAGCCGGCTGTCGTTGTTGAAATCGACGATCTGCGCGTCATAGACTTGTACGTTCGCTGAGCCGTCTCGATTCCAATCGCGATGGCGTGGGGCCCGCAGGGAATCCATGAACTGAAAGGTGTAATCGAAAAGATAAATGCATCCGTGATCAAGGCGCGTTCGATAGAGCAGCCAATGGTAGCGTGGATGACCGGTCAGGGCATACATGTATTCTGACATCCCCTGCGCCGGCAGCGGCCGCCCCGGGAAAGAGTAGGCACCGCCGGCCGGCTCGCGAATGACCAGAAAGAGCGGATGGTCTGTATCCCGGCGCAGACAGGCCACCTCGTCGAAGCCATCGCGATTAAAATCGCTCACCGCGAAATCGTAAATGACCTGTCCTGGCTCGGAGAGGGGCAGCAGATTTCCCACCATGGCGCCCTGGAGAGACGCCGTGGTGTCCCTGGAAAAATACTCTCCCCCCTGTGCGGAAACGACGCAGAGGAAGAGCAACCCTGTCAGGATGGATGTTTTCTTCATTGCACCTAGCCAGACGTCATAGAGGGGCGCTCCGAACAAACGGCGGCCGCACACATCGGCGTTCGCTGCCAACTGGTCATTAACAAAACACCATAAACCCGAAGGGAAAAACAGCAAAGATGGAAAGTAATAAAATAAAGGGAAGAAAATTCTAACAGGGGAGTGCACGGACGAGACGCGGTCCGGCCATACAGAAATTGCTGGCGCATACGTTTCACCAGGAGAATCTGATTTAATCTGCTTTTTGCGCGTTCTTTCGTCTTCTCACTGTGGAGCGGGAGATTCAACAGCTCTTGTCAAAATGGACCCGCCCAAGCTCACCGCACCATCTCGCCGTCCGCCGCCGGCGCCTGCACCGGTTCTTTTTCAAACAGGATATATCCCAGCAGCAGAAACATGCCGATGGTCACGGCGATGTCGGCGACGTTGAACACCGGCCAGCGATCCAGTTCATACCCCGGGAATTGGACGAACAGCACGTTAAAAGCTGGAATATGGATGTCGAAAAATTCGAAATCAAGAAAATCGACCACCTTGCCGGAGAGCAGACGGTCGAGCAGATTGCCCAGAGCGCCGCCGAGCACCAACGCCAGCGCCCATCGCGCCAGGCGCTGTGACTGCGGCAGCTGCAACAGATAGTAGGTAATGGCGATGCCGGCCAGCAGGGCAAAGACGGTAAAGAACACATTATTGCCCAACTGCAGCCCAAAAGCCATACCCGGATTTTCCACATAGGTGATGCGGAAAAAATTGCCCAGGACCTGCAGGGAGGCATACAGTTCCATGCTGGAGCGGATGACCGCTTTGGTGATCTGATCCAGAACAAAAACCGCCAGGGTGAGACCAAAAATCCGATAGTTCGCCCTCATTTATTTTTCTGTCTCTCCTCTTTAGATTTGCACTCGATGCACAACCGGGCATGGGGCACTGCTTCCAGCCGTTCCGCGTTGATCTCCTTGCCGCAGCCCACGCACAGTCCGAATTCGCCGCGATCGATGCGCTCCAGCGCGAGATTCAGATGATAGAGCAGGTTGCCTTCCCGAGAGGCGAAAAAGTACTGCTGTTCACGGTCCATCGTGTCCGTGCCCTGATCGGCCATGTGAAAAGCGTACGAGGAGTGGTCTCCCGACGTATCCTTCATGGAGGTGTTCAGTCCCGAGCTTTTCAGGCGATCCAACTCCTGCAGCAGCGCGGCACGCTTATCCATGATGATTTTTTTATAATGGTTCAATTGTTCTTTGGTCATTCGATCCTCCTGACACTACGTACAAGCCGATTAGATTCTGGCGATCCCTACGGAGATGGACTCCTCATCGATCTTCCATTCTTTCTGATGCGTGCCGCCGGTTTCATTATAGCGCAAACTTTCACACAGCGTTTCATGGCTCACATAATCGCGCATGCGCTCCACCGCCTGAATGAACGGTGCGGAAGCGGTGAGCCAGATAGAAATGCGATCCGTCACTTCAAATTTGGATTCCTTACGCATGTTCTGCACCCGGTTGACGAACTCGCGGGCCAGTCCCTCATAGGTCAATTCTTCTGTGAGAAGGGTCTCAACGGCCACGGTCAGATCGCCCTCGGTGGCTGCCAGCAGACCGGCTCGGTTCTCCGTCTGAACCGTGATGTCCGTCGCCTCGATGCGATACTCGTGACCATCGACCACCAGCGAACGGTGACCGGCATCCAGGAGGTGCTGGATCTCCTCGTCGGTGAAAGCGCGGATGGCCTCCGCCGCCTTGTTCACCACCTTGCCGAATTTCGGACCCAGATTTTTAAAAACCGGCTCCGCTTTTTTGCTGACCAGTTCGCTCTCCTGTTCGACGAATTTGATCTGCTTGACATTGAGCTCTTCCAGCACCAGGGATTCCATGCCGCGGATCAGATCACGGCGTTTTTGCGTCGGCGCGACGATATAGATGCCGGCCAGCGGCTGGCGGGTCTTGATCGCCGCCTCGTTGCGCAACGATCGACCCAGAAAGACCACTCGCCGGACCAGATCCATGCGCGCTTCCAGTTTCTCATCGCGATAGTCGAGCAAAGAGTCGCCGGCAACCGGATAGGTGGCCAGATGCACGCTGACCGGCTGATCGGGCTGACCGTCGGTCAAATTGCGGAAAATCTCCTCGCTGATGAACGGCGCCAGCGGCGCCATGAGCCGGCTGACGACCACCAGGCACTCCCAGAGCGTCTGATAGGCGGAGCACTTGTCCTGGCCCATCTCTGCTTTCCAGAACCGGCGGCGCGACCGCCGCACATACCAGTTGGACAGATCATCCAGCACGAAACTGTTGAGGCTGCGGCCGGCTTTGGTCAGATCGTACCGCTGCATATTTTCATTCACTTTTTCCGTCAGTCCCGTCAACGCCGAGCACAGCCAGCGATCCAGTTCAGAGCGCTGCTCCACTGGAATGCGCTCTTCGGCCTTGTAGGTAAACCGGTCGATATTGGCGTACAGCGCAAAAAACGAATAAGTGTTCACCAGCGTGCCTAAAAACTTTCTCACCACCTCGACCACGCCCTCGGCATCGAACCGG
>JAKJDB010000372.1 GCA_022706175.1 Candidatus Zhuqueibacterota bacterium
CCGCCGGTGATGCCGATGCCGGATTTCAGCCGCTCTACGCTGGGCATCATCGGGCTGGGCCGCATCGGCGGCCGGCTGGCTGAAAAGGCGTGCTCGCTGTTTGAACGCATGGTGGCGTACGATCCCTATGTGGAAGAGTGCCGTTTCTTCCGTCTGGCCTGCTGCCGGGTTTCTCTGCCGGAACTGCTGCAGCAGAGCCATGTGATCAGTCTGCACTGCAATCTGACGACGGAGACCAGGGGCATGATCGGCGCCGCGCAATTCGCCCAAATGGAGCAGAAACCGGTGTTGATCAACACCGCACGCGGTCCGGTGGTCGATGAAAAGGCGCTTTTGAAAGCGCTGGACCAGCAGCGCGTCCGCTGGGCCGGGGTGGACGTCTATGACCATGAGCCGCCCCGGGGCGTGAGCCTGAAAGTGGCCGGCCATGCCAATGTGCTGGCCACCGGCCATTATGCCTGGTATTCAGAAAACGCCAGACAGGAACTGCAGCGTCGCGCGGCTGAAAACATGCTGACCTTGCTGTCGGGCGGCATTCCGGACGATTGTCTGAATCCCTTCCAGACCAGGTAAAGCCGACCGCTTGTCGCCTGCAGCCGAACCTTCAAGCCTGACTGATTTCATCGTCGCGGAATACGGAGGGTCGGATTGTGCGAAACCGCATGCTGAACAGTTTTCACTCGAGCCGCAGGCAACCGCACCGGTTTAACGACTGCTGTTAGAGCAGCGCGCTCTCCTTCACACACCCGCAGCAGTAAAGCAGCGTTCGCTGAGCCAGCGTTTCGCCCTGCGCCCGCAACCGCAACGTTTCATAATCACCCGGTGCAAAAATGCAGATAAAAACGTTTTTCGTCGCCGGCGTTACCGCGGTGCGCTGCGAGTCGGTGATGGGCGAGCCTATGGGCCCCTGTTCGTCGGCGATCACATAACGGTTCTCCATTCGCATCACCTGATCGTTGTGCCCCACATAGCTTTCCCCAGACCGGCCCAACCGCACCTCCACAGCGCCTACCACGCAATCCGCATCATAGATGCAGATGGGCAGAAGAAAATCCAGCGAACACCAGTTGCCGACATCCACCAGCGTGTTGATCGGCTTCAGCTCTTTGCTTTTCAGAGCGCGATGGAGCAACGCTTCAGAGGACGGCCTGCGTTTGGTGGGATCCTGGCCAATGGCATGAAAGAGTCGACGGCTGTGCTCGACGCCGGGCACCGCGCTCACCGGCTGGTCGCCGTAGCGTGAACGATAGCTCGCTGCGCAGGCCGTTAACTGCGCAAAGGCGCTTCGATCATCGCTTACGGTCACGCCCTGGATCTGGAGCACGGCCAGTCGCACCGGCAGGTTGGTGTCAACGCGCCACATGGTTTTCTTCTCGTGAACAGGGGTTTGCCGCTGTCACCATGTTTCCTTGCGAACCAAATCAGCGACAGGTTTACGTTTCTTGGCACCGGGTGTGTCCGCCGGATAGCCCAGCGGCGTGAAAGCGATCGGTTCGACCTCTGCCGGCAGCTGCAGTACTTCGCGCGCCGCCGTGGGGTCAAAGGCGGCGATCCAGCACGTGCCCAATCCCAAATCCGCAGCCGCCAGAATGAGATGGTCCATAGCGATGGCGGCGTCCACAACCGCATAATTGACGCCATCGCGGCGGCTCCACGCCTGTTCCGGCATAGCGACCATCCCGATTACCAGCGGAGGCTGTACAAACCATTCGCGATGATAGATCCGGCGCAACTCGGTTTCACGGCCGCGCGTGCTGATCACGATCAGCTGAAACGGTTGCCGGTTGCAGGCGGTCGGCGCCCAGGCGGCTGCCTGCAAAACCTGCTCGAGCTTGTCCGCTTCAACCGGCGTGGACTGATAGGCGCGCACGCTGTAGCGGCTTTGCATAACTTGCCTCAACTCCATGGTCCATCCTCTCCTGCTCATCAGCCAGGGTCTTGACTGCCGTGCAGACGAGACACGCAGCCGACCGTTGCCGGCAAATTAGTTATATTTCGTTTGAAACTCAACCGATATTTGCCGGTGGAAAACCCCCAGGCCATTGCGTCGGGCCGCCGTTTTCTGTTGGGCGGCGTTGCGGGTAAGAATATTTTTTGATTCTCATCCTCCCAGTGCGTATATTTCGTCATGCGTTTTTCAGCAAGCAGAAAAATACTCTACAGCGGGCTGGCGGTTATCGGCGCCGTGTTGCTTTTTCTATTCTGGCCATTGGACCGCGAGCTCAGTCCTCAGGCAGGGCTCTCTATGCGCATTTATGATGCCAATGGCATACTGTTGCGCGAGGTGCTCAATCAACGGCAGGAGTTGGCCTACTGGGCCGGCCTGAATCAGATAGCTCAGGAGATGAAAGAGGCGATGATCGCAGCGGAAGACAAGCGCTTTTACCGTCATCCGGGCTTTGATCCCCTGGCGTTGGCGCGCTCCCTGATCATGGATCTGCAACACGGCCGTATCGTATCAGGCGGTTCCACCATCACACAACAGCTGGTTCGCCAGGTGTACAGACTGCCCCGGCGCTGGTATGTCAAACCCTGGGAGATGGCTCTGGCTGTGCGCATCGAGTGTCAATTGAGCAAAAGCGAGATCCTCGAGCAGTACCTCAACCGCATGCCGTTCGCCAATCAAATATACGGGGTGGAGACAGCAAGCCGCCGCTATTTCAACAAACCGGCGGCCCAGCTCTCTCTCTCCGAAGCCTGCCTGCTGGCTGGCCTGCCTCAGGCGCCCAGCCGCTATAATCCCTGTCGCCGATTGGACCTTGCCCAAAAACGCCAGAGAATGGTGTTGCAACGTCTGCTCGCCAACGGCCGCATCGACTCCAGTCGCTATGCCATGGCCTTGTCCACGCCCCTGCACATCCACGAGTACCGGTTGAATTTTCAGGCGCCCCATTTCTGTCAGTTTCTGCTCAACACGCTTCCTGCAGAATTCCCTAAAGAGCTGCACACCACTTTGGATGTGCATGTGCAGAATCTGGTGGAGGAGCTGGTCACCGGCCATCTGACCACGCTGCGTGATCAGTTCGTCAGCCAGGCGGCGGTGATGGTGGTGGAAAACGCCGGCCGCCGCGTTAAAGCGTACGTGGGTTCAGCTGATTTTTTCAATGCGGATAATCACGGTCAGGTGGACGGCGTGACCAGTCTGCGCCAGCCGGGCTCATCCATCAAGCCTTTCACCTATGGTCTGGCTCTGGAGAACGGATACACCGCAGCGTCGATTCTCGCCGATGTGCAAACTTTTGCTTCCTCTGCTATGGGCGATTTTGCCGTGCATAATTATGATGAAAAATTTCACGGTCCCGTGCGTCTGCGCACCGCCCTGGCGTGTTCCTATAACGTGCCCGCGGTCAGGCTGCTCGAATCGCTGGGCACGGATCTGTTGTTGCAGCGATTGCATTCAGCTGGAGTCACCAGCCTCGATCGCCCTGCGTCATTTTACGGCCATGGGCTGACCCTGGGCAATGGGGACATCACGCTTCTGGAATTAACGCGGGCGTTTGTCGCGCTGGCCAATCAAGGGCGCTACGGCAATCTCGTCTGGTTGAGCGATCAGGAGGCGCAGCCGGGTGGGTCTGTTTTTTCTGAACAGATCGCCTGGTTGCTCAGCGATATCCTGAGCGACGCTCAGGCCAGGGCGCCGGCGTTCGGATGGGCCGGTCCGTTGCGACTGCCTTTTCCCTGCGCGGCTAAAACCGGCACCAGCAAAGATTTTCGCGATAATTGGACCATCGGTTATACTCAAGAGTACACCGTGGGCGTTTGGGTGGGCAATTTCGACGGAACCCCCATGCGCCGCATCAGCGGCATCACCGGCGCTGCGCCGTTGTTCCGCGACGTCATGCTGGCTCTGCATCGAAAGGAGGATCCACCGCCTTTTACCCGGCCGGCAGGATTGGTGGAAGCCGTGATCTGCAGCCGCTCCGGCCAGCTGGCTGGGCCGGAATGCCCGGGCCATTCGGTCGAATATTTTCTGGCCGGCAGCGAACCCAGTGAGACCTGCACCGTGCATCGTGCTTTTTATTATGACCTGCGCAATGATCAGCCGGCGAACGCGCTCACTCCA
>JAKJDB010000373.1 GCA_022706175.1 Candidatus Zhuqueibacterota bacterium
GCCGCATGATAGGCCATGTTCAAAGCCAGAGCGGTTTTGCCCACCGAAGGACGGGCCGCCAGAATGATCAGTTCGGATTTCTGCAAGCCGGACAAAATCTTGTCCAGCTCGATAAAACCGGTAGTCACACCGGTGATCCCGTCCAGCTTGTCATGAAAAGATTCGATGGTCTCAAAGGTCTGGTGCAGAATCGGGCTGATGTGGGTGAAATCCCGGCGCAATCGCTTTTCCGCGAGGGCGAAGATTTTTTGCTCAGCGGAATCGATCACCGAATAGGCATCTTCGCTGGCGGCGAAGCATTCCTGCTGAATCTCTGAGGAAACCGAGATGAGCCGGCGCAGCAGCGACTTGTTGAGAATAATACGGCAATAGTGTTCGATGTTGGCCGCAGAGGGCGTTCGCTCCACCAACTCGGTCAAATAGTAATGGCCGCCGATCTTTTCCAGATCGCTTGTCCGTGCCAATTCCTCAGAGACGGTCAAAATATCGATAGGCTCGTTGCGTTCGAACATCCGCCGCGCCGCTAAAAAGATCTTGCGATGAGCCTCTTTATAAAAGGCGGATTCATCAAGCGCTTCGAACACCACGTTACCGGCATGCGGCTCGATGAGCAGCGCGCCGATGGCCGCCATCTCGGCATCCACCGCTTGTGGGGGCATGGGAAGGATGTTATCGGTATTTTCCGCCATTAGCTCTTTTCCGTTGAACGGTCGATATACTCGTCATAGGCGCGGCGCAACAGCTGGACATCAGCCCAGGTTTCACGCTTGAACTGGGGATAGCGCAGCAGGGTCGCTGGAGCGTAGGTTACGATCACCTGCGTGTTGCCGTAAGAATGCAGTCGGCCGCGCAGCCGGGACAAGGGTTCTTTGGTTCGCAGTAAATATCCAGCGGCCGTACGCCCCATGGCGAGAATGAATTTGGGCTGAATCAGCGCCAGTTGTTTTAGCAGATAGGGCAGACAGAGCTCTGCCTCCTGCTCTTTCGGGTCCGACTCTCCGGCTGCAGAGCACTTGAGCAGAGTAGCCAGATATACTTTTTCACGATTGAGCGAGATGGCGCTCAAAATGCGATCCAGCAGTTCTCCCGGCTCCCCGCTAAAGAGAGCACCGCGTTTGCCGTCCTGCTGAGAGGGCTGTTCGCCGACCAGAACAATGTCCGCGTGCGGATCACCGGCCCCGAACACCATGCCGGCGCCGTGCGCTCCCAGCGAACATTGTCGACATCCGTGTAGAATTCGGTCCAATTCCTCCAAGGACTGGGCCGGCTCCACGTTCAGCGGCACGGGCGGATCAGAATCACCGGTGTCCACGGCCGACGAACCCGGCACGGCAAAGGCAGCCGTGGAGATGAGGGCAGAACGGCGTACTCTGGATGCAAAAGCCGGTTCATCGCCGTACAGTTCGATCTCTTGTTGCAGAAACACTCTGACCTGATCGATCCAATTCATGGCCGCGTTTGCCTACGGTTTTCCGAGCTGTGCAATTTTTTTGATGATATGAGCGGCCACCTGCTGCTTACTCATCAGCGGCCATGACTCCACCCGCCCCTGAGCGTCCAACAAAGTGACGATGTTGGTATCGGCGTTAAATCCAGCGCCCGGCTGTAGGGGGTTGTTGATCACCACCAGATCGAGCTTTTTAGCCTGCAGTTTTTTCTGCGAGTGTTCGATCTCCTGTTGAGTCTCAAGCGAAAAACCTACATGGATACGGGAACCTTTGCACATCGCAGCTTGGGCCAGGATATCAGGATTGACGGCTAGGGAGAGCGTCAACGCCTGATCCGTTTTTTTGATTTTCTGCTCTTGGACCCGTTCAGGCCTAAAATCGCTGACCGCCGCGGCTGCGATGAAAATGTCATGCTCCTCAAGCCGTGGCAACGTCGCATCCGCCATCTCTTGAGCGGTAGTAACCGGAATCAGGTTTACAAGGGGAAAGGGTCTAAGCTGGGTTGGACCGGAGACCAGGGTAACCTGGGCGCCCTGCAGCGCAGCCGCCTCCGCCAGGGCGTAACCCATTTTTCCAGAAGAGCGATTGCTGAGAAAGCGAACCGGATCCAGGGGCTCACAGGTGGGACCAGCGGTGATCAACACCCTGCGGCCTTGCAATGCATTGCCGGCCAGCAGGATCATTTTTAGGGCGTCGAGGATATCGGTCTTGTCCGCCAGGCGCCCCCATCCCACTTCGCCGCAGGCCAGGGCTCCCTGTCCCGGGGTTACCACGCGATAGCCGCGATCAAGGAGCTTTTGCTGATTTTCCTGATACGAAGGATGAGCGTACATGTCCTTATTCATGGCCGGGCAAAAGAGGACCGGCGCCGTCGTCGCCAGCAGAGTGGTGAGCACGGCATTGTCCGCCAGACCGGCGGCCAACTTCGCGACCGTGTTGGCAGACGCAGGACAAAGGCATATCGCCTGAGGCCAGCGCGCCCATTCAATATGGACGGCCGTGCCGCCGGTGGGTGGAAACAGATCCAGCAGAACAGGATGGCCGGTGAGGGTTTCAAAGGTCAGCGCCGAGACGAAACGCGTAGCCGCTTCGGTCATCATCACTCGAACCTGCGCCGACGCCTTGACCAGATCGCGCACCAGGTCGCAGGTTTTGTAGGCAGAGATACCGCCGGTGACGCCCACCAATATATTTTTGCCCGCAAACATCAACGCCTCAACAAGGGCTATTCGACGTATTCGCTGTTCAGTTTGGACTGCAAGAACTCCTGCAGGGCGATGGAAGTGGGTTTGGGCAATTTCAGATATTGATGATCAACCACCTCGTGGTTGACGCCCTCATCGTCAAAGGTTTCCGAGTTGTTCATGGCTTCCGTCGCTTTGTCCATGACCTGCTTCTGCAGTTCGTTGATCTGACGGGAACGACGCGAGATCATGATGATCGCTTCATAGACGTTGTCGGCGTTTTGCTCCAGGGCCTCTAAAGGCAATGTTTGAATCATGGTAAACCAACCTCCGTTCATTCATAGTGAGCACATCTATTTTTTATCAGCCGCGCCACCTCGGCCACAGTCTGATGCAACTTTTCGTTTATCACACAGTAATCAAAATGTTCCGCCTCCGCCATCTCCTGCGGCAGCCGCTGCAAACGGCGTTGAATCTGCTGCGGCGATTCGGTCTTGCGCTGTTGCAAGCGCTTCACCAGCGTATCGAGATCAGGCGGTTTTAAAAAGATGGTCAGACATTTTTCCGCGAACAGCTTTTTCAGGGCCAGAGCCCCGAACACGTCCAAATCGAGAAGCACCACATAGCCCTCCTGAACCCATTGCTGCAGAAGGCGCTTTGGCGTGCCGTACAGATAGCCGTGCACCTGCTCGTACTCAACCAAATCTCCGGCCGCGATCGCCGCTCGAAAGTGTTGCTCATCGACGAAAAAGTAATCCCTGCCATCCACATCGCCCCGGCGCATGGGACGCGTGGTCATGGAAATCGAATAGCGGTAGCGCGGATCCCCTTGTTTCAGAAGGTGCTGAATCACCGTAGTCTTGCCGCCGCCGGAGGGCGCAGACAGCACCACCACCAACCCAGTCGGTTTGGTATCACTCAATATTCTGAACCTGCTCCCTCAGTTTCTCTATTTCCTCTTTGATCTCCACCACCCGATGAGAGATCTCGGCGCTGACCGCTTTGCTGCCGATGGTATTGATCTCCCGGTGCATCTCCTGCAGGAGAAAATTCAACTTGCGTCCCGGGGCTTCATCGCGCTCTAAAATGGCAAGGAACTCTTTATTGTGACTGTGAAAACGCACGCACTCTTCGGTGATATCCAGGCGGTCCGCCAGCAGAGCCAGCTCGAGCTCCAAACGCTGTTCATCCACCCGCTGTTCCTGTATCAAACCGCTGATGCGACTGCGCAGCTTTTCCAATTCAGCGCGCGGACGGGCTGCCGCGATCGACTCGATCTCCTCGAGCCGCTGGTCCAACGTGCGAATGCGATTCTGGAAATCGCGCAAAAGGTTTTCACCCTCCTTTTGCCTCATGTCCGCTAATCCGATCAGCGCCTCGGTTAATGCCTTTTCGGTGTACTGCCAAGTGCGATCATCGTTTT
>JAKJDB010000374.1 GCA_022706175.1 Candidatus Zhuqueibacterota bacterium
CTGCCAGGCGTTGGCCTGTTCCACACTCCACCGAGCGGGCACAATTTCCGCTTTCTTCTCGGTCACATTCCGGCACGATATGGCCATGAAAATCGCTGCCGCCCAAACTAAAAATCTCAGTGTTCTCATTTCAATTTATATTGTTAGTTGTCAATTCCAAAATGGGTCATATGGGCAAACAGGTATGCCTCATTTCTGGGACTTTCACCAGGAATGACCTGTCCGGGCGGATCAGGCTGCTGGGCATTAGCCATGAACCTGCTTAACAGGGCAATTATAAAAAGGGCATTTCCTGGATTTTTGTTAACCCGGAGAATGGCCCGGTGAGTCAATCATTGGATAGAATCAATACTTTGGATTTTGAATTAATCCGCCTATGGAGTTGTCGATTTCAATTTGCGGAATGGGAAACCGGTTGTGTTTTCCGATCACAAAATTGTTGAAGTCGGCCCATCTCCACCCCTGGTTCCCCGGATGGTGCGGATTAAAAGCCCGACTCCGGTAGTTCCGGATTACTCCACATTGAGTTGTTTTACGTTTTTGTTTTTGGCTTCCACCACACCGGTAGTTCCTCCGCCTTTCAGGGTGATTTCCACAGGGGAGTTGGTTTTCCAGGCGCCGCGGGTGAAGTCGGGTACATCCACTGAAGAGGAGCGGTTTGCTACCGACCGGATACTCAGCGGGGCTATGGAACTCCAGAGGGCGGCATCGTACACATCCTGATCAAGCGGCAGTCCGTTTCGCAGACAGTCAATCAGGCGCCAGTCCATCATAAAGTCCATACCGCCGTGTCCGCCGATCCTTTTGGCGAGGTCGCCCACGCGTCTGACGATCTCCGGTGTATATTTCTCCCACAGCTCCTTCATGTGATCCTCGCTGACCCAACGATCCCCCAGAGCGATGCGCGGCGGTTCAGGATATTTCTGCGACATCCCCTTGGTCCCGCTCACCAGTTGCAGCCGCGAGTACGGTCGCGGACTGGTGATATCGTACTGAAGCAGGATGGTTTTGCCATTTTCCGTCCTGATCAGCGAACTGTTCATGTTGCCGCGGTACGAGTTGGTGTCGAACTGTTTATAAAAATCGTCCTGTTTGGCCATCTCGGCGGCTTTTTTCCCCATCATAAAATCATTTGACGACATCGAAGTCATAAAAGTCATTCGGTCGCCGCGGTTGATGTTGAGCACTTGGCAGAGCGGGCCAAGCCCATGGGTGGGATAGAGGTTTGCATTCCGGCGCTGGCTCTCCCGCAGACGCCACATGCCGGTGCTTCTCGGCAGGTTAAAGTTCATCTCCAGCTGATCGTGGATATAGCCGCCTTCCACATGAATGATATCGCCGAAAAGCCCTTGCCGCACCATGTTGAGCACCAGCAATTCGAAAAAATCATAGCAGCAGTTTTCCAGCATCATGCAATGTCGCTTCATTCTTTCAGAGGTCGCTACCAGCTTCCAGCCCTCCTCGAGGCTGGACAGCGCCGGCATCTCCGTAGCGGCATGTTTGCCCGCCTCCATGGCTGAAACCGCCATGTTGGCATGCATGCCGCGGGGCGTGCAGATATACACCAGATCGAGATCGCTCCTTCGAGTCAGCTCCTGCCAGATCTCCTCGCTCCCCGCATACTCTGCGGCGCGCGGCAGACCGGCGGCTGCCAGGCTTTTCTGCCCCAGATCGACGCGATCCTGGTATTTATCGCAAAGAGCTCTGATCTCGACGCCCTCTATGAGCCTGAGCCGGCCCACGGCAGCAAGTCCGCGGCTGCCGACGCCGATCAGACCGATGCGGACGGATTCAAGTTTGGGCGCCGCGTACCCGCACATGTTGAAAATCTGCTGATGCGTTTCTTCCGTTGACTTTTTGGTTTCAGCGAACCGTTCCGGTTCTCCGGATTGGTGTCCGTTCTTTTTGCCCGTCAGTCCTAATGCCGTCAATCCGGCGCCTGCCGCCCCTGCTGTTTTAAGAAATTGTCTACGGTCTGTGTTCATCGTACGGCCTTGAGTTTATATGAGGGTTTTAAATGACTGTCCGTCCATAGCCACACGCTTTAGCGCGTGATTGGATGAGCCCGAGTTGGGCTCTAGTCCAATCGATTTGGCTGAAGCCACTCTATTTTATTATCGCACATTCCACGAACCAAAGAGACTGAGTGAAAACCGCTTGGCCCCTGAATGTTGTCGCGGCTTTGTGTCAATTGGGAGTGCAGTTCCTAACTCCCTCCTGTCGAACGGGTCAGATGGTCCTGTGCATCGGTACAGTCTTGAATGGAGTGAAGACAGCAATCCCCTGCGTCGGGGTGCGGCATGTTGATCAACCATAGAATCCATCCTTGATGCCGATGGGTGGAAAGCTCCAGCTTCCCAATCGTCAGTCTAACGAGAAAAAATAGCCGCGCGCCAGAACGCGTGGTTGCATAAGCCCGAATTTGGGCTTTAGCCAACGGATTCGGCCAACGCAATCCATGAGCTAACGCTTGTGGCAATTGGGCCGCAGTAAAATTCCCTCGTGCAGAACGCCTCCGCGGCGCTCGATCACTGGTATTTGCTGAAGGTGTATCGCTTCGCCAGCGTCGCCTTATCTTCATCCGGCAGTGATGTAAAGTACTTTTTCCAGCCAGGACAAAAATTGATATGCCAACGCCAGAGCCGGCCCAGCAGGGATTTGGGATTCTTACACCTGCGCCACGACCACCGTGTAATTTTTACCGTATTTTTTCGCGCATTTTGGACAGGTGGTATACCACATATACCACTTCTTGACCTCCAGCCCCTTGTTCTTGGCAAGTTGCTGGAAATCCGCGCACCATTTTCCCGTGTCTTTGAACGGTCCTTCATAGACCTTGGTGAAAAAGGTGCCGCTCAGGCTGGTGTTTTCCGCACCGGGGATCTCACGGTCCACCGCGAGATAGACATCCATATTCCATTTCGAGGTGTGATCGGACAGGCAGAGCCCGCCGGCAAAATAACCGCCGGCCCCCGTCACCATGGCATCCAGCCGTCTCATGACCGAGCCAAAGTTCAGCGGCATGTATAACAGGGTCCGGACCTTTTCCTTGATGAACTTTTTGCCAGCCCATTCGAATGTTTTATCATCCCAGGGCGCCGGATCGAATTCCGGACAGCAGGTTTTCTCATCCACGATCTCCTCCTCTTCAAGTCAGTGCTGGAAAGTTAGCCAGACAGAGATTGAAAAACAAGACTGTTTTACAAATTCTATGTAAAAATTCCTTGCTTTTTCCTTAGACAATGGCTAAATTAGACCATAAAACAATTTTAGTCGAATAGACCAACAGCCAAAGAATACTCTATGGACACCATAAAAGATAAAGACGAACAGGTTCGGCAAGCGATCCTTCACGCAGCTGAGCGGGTCTTTCAGAAATGGGGGCTGAATAAAACCACCATGGAAGACATCGCCCGCGAAGCTGGTAAGGGAAAAAGCACATTATACTATTATTACAAAAGTAAGGACGAGATATTTGATGCGGTGATAAAAATTCAATTAACTCAAATTTTATCAACGGCTGAAGAGTTCGCCAACATGATGAGCTCGGCGAAAGAAAAACTTAAAAAATATATTGTTAGCTGTATTTACGAGATGAGCAAATACTCGACCATCTACAGCATCGCCCGCCGAGAGATCACCATGAGCCGCGGCTATCTTGAAAAAATCAGATCAACGTTGGAAGAGAGGGAAGCAAAATTTATCAGAGAGGTGCTGAATCAAGGATTTTTAAGCAGTGAATTTCACTTTCTCGATGAGGAGGAACTGGAAACCGCGATAAAAGCCATCGTCGGCGTCATTCATGCGCTGGAATTGTACCTGATGTTGGAAAACGATGATCCCAAACAGATTGATATCGTTGTAAAGCTAATAACCAATGGTATTTAAAATTTTTTGACGATTTTCCGACTAAAAAACTTATTTGGTCTAAAAATACAGGGAGATAATATGAAAAAACTAACTGCAGCAGCTGTCAGCCTGATTGTGGCACTGTTCACAGGAACAGGCTGCAACCATTCCGCAAACAACACGCAACCGGAACC